>NZ_JBFUCN010000004.1:0-272231 GCF_056405195.1 Polaromonas sp. P1_H6 | reverse complement strand
AACTTCAACAAGGATGCGGCAACTGACGTCTCCATCAACATCAGCTACGGCACTTCTGAAAGCGAAAGCAAAAGCAGCAGCCAAAGCAACAGCGCCGCCGGCAGCACCGTCGCTGCAGGCAAGAACCTGACCATCGTCGCCACAGGCGCAGGCCAGGCCAGCAACCTGACGGCGCAAGGCGCAAACCTGACCGCCGGCAACAACGTCACCCTGCTCGCAGACAACAAGGTCAACCTGCTGGCCAGCCAGAGCAGTGCCAGCCAGGAAAGCAGCAACAGCTCAAGCTCCAGCAGCGTGGGCGTGAGCTACGGCCTCATCTCGCAGAGTTTCAGCTTCAGCGCGAGCGCAAGCCAAAGCCAGGGCAACAGCAGCGGCAGCGACACCCGCTACACCAACACCCAGGTCAATGCCGGCAACACCGCCAGCATCATCAGCGGCGGCGATACCAACCTGATAGGCGCGGTGGTGGCAGCCAACACCGTCAAGGCCAACGTAGGCGGAAACCTCAACATCGCCTCCTTGCAAGACACCAGCACCTACACCAGCAAGCAAAGCTCAAGTGGCGCAAGTATCAGCTTTGGAAAGGATAGTGCGAGCGGTGGCAGCGTCACCGGCGGCGGCATCAGCGCCAGCAAGAGCAACATCGACAGCAGCTACGCCTCGGTCGTGCAGCAAAGCGGGGTCAAGGCGGGGGATGGCGGCTTCCAGGTCAATGTGGCGGGCAACACTGACCTCAAGGGCGCGGTCATTGCCAGCACGCAAGCGGCGGTGGATGGCAACAAGAATAGCTTCAGCACCGGCGGCACGCTCAGCATCAGCGATATTCAGAACAGTGCGGAGTACAAAGGCAGTGGTTACAGCGTTTCGGTGAGCGCGGGCTCTGGTCAAGATGCGAAGGGCAACACCATTTACACGCCCGGTGGCGGATTCGGCATTGGTAGTACCCAAGACAGCGTCAGCAGCACTTCTTCATCTGGCATCTCGGGTATCGCAGGAAACGCCGCAGTCAGAACGGGCGACGCCGAAACCGGCATCCAGAAGATCTTTGATTCCGAAAGAGTGCGAAAAGAGATCGATGCACAAGTGGCCATCACGGCCGAATTTGGGCAGCAGGCCTCCAGTGCCTGGGGCAAGTATGCCAACCAGAAGATGGTGGATGCCACGGATGAAGAAGAGCGGGCATGCTGGAGCGCGAACGGCCCTTGCCGCATAGCAGGGCATTCGATCATTGGTGCGTTGGGCGGTGGCGTTGAGGGTGCTTTAGGCGCGACAGGAAGCACGGCCTTGGCGCCTTACCTGAGCAAAGCAATCGATGACCTTGGCATTACGGGGCCGGCGCGAGACGCGCTGATCGCCGGCCTGAGTTCGACTATTGGTGGGGTGCTGGGCGGGACGGCTGGTGCCGCAGGGGCATTCAACGAAGTCACCAATAATTACCTGACGAGCAAACAGTGGGAGGAATTTGCAAACGAAATTGCCAACTGCAAGGCCAAACGCGGCGGTTGCACGTCGAGTCAGACGCAGGAAATCCGCGCCAAGTACCAAAAAATCAGCGATAAACAAAACATCGCGCTCGCCAATTGTGATGTCACAAAAAATTGTGCCGAACTTGGAAAAGATGTTGCAACCGGAACGGAGACGATGGTCCAGCTGATCAGCAGCAACAGCCTTCCAATTGGCGGTGCTGACAGGACGGACCTTGGTCAATTCTTGGGCCAACGCCTGGCCGGGGATCCCGCCTACCGAGCGCAAGTTAGCGGTGCTTTGCAGGTTGCTGCGTTTTGTAATGCCAAGCCGGATCAATGCACCGCTACGGCGATCAAAGCCGCAGCACTGGTGCTGGCCCCTGTTATTGGTGTCGCGTACGGTGCAGTGGCCATCGAACTGTTGGTATCTGCCGGGCGGCTCACCATCGCGGAGGCAGCCTTGCTCGTGAATCTGGGTGGCCCCGCGGGGTACTGCAACCTCAAACCTGACACCTGCCTGCTGATTGCAGATGTAGCCGCTGGGCTGGCGAGCGGCAGCGTGGCTCCTAGTGTTTTGCCGCCTGGTTCGATCAAAGCCGTCGCAACGATGGGCGAGGCTCTTGGTGGCAAAGCAGCTAGCAGCACTGTTAGCGGATATATCAGTGGAGCTAAAGTCTGCGAGAGCGCGTGTGCCATCTCGGGATTGACCAAGCAAGAGCAACTGATGGCCAACCTCATCAGGGACAGCTCTGATAACCAGGGTGTACTGACGGAGAAACTGTTGGAGTCGGTTGCCACCCGTACAGGTATGACCGTGTTGTCTGGTGGAAAATACGGTAGCAACAATGGCTTTGATCTTGTGCTTCAGGGCAAGGATGGTACCGTAACTATCATTATGGATGGCAAGCAGTTGGCTGAGAGCGGTGCGGTAAAACTAAGCACTGCGGGGGCAGGTGGGACTAATCAGATGTCAAGTGATTGGGTTAGGGAAGTAATTGAAAGAATTCGAGCAAAGAACCCCAATTCACCGGCCATTGCGGCGATCGAGGTAGCTAGAGACGGAGGCACCTTAATGACTGCTATCGGTGGAGTGAATCGCAGCACCGGACAACTACTTGTGTTTCCCGTGCTTGTATCTAACAAATCGCCATCTAATGTTTCACTAATTCCCAAGTAAGGTTTTCTATGCTCCAGCAATACACGTCCGACCAGGCAACCGTTTTGAATAATCTCGAAATTTCGATTCGGAATATTGGCGGACATGATGGAATTCCAAGAGGTGCAAAACTAATTGCTGAAAATCAAGGCAGCCGCCAAGGATGCCTGCAAGGTTTACGTAGCTTCCACGAATACAAGTCGATTCATGCATGGTTTTCACAGCAAGACATTGAAAGCCTCAAACGCCATGCCTACATCGCTACCAAGCTGTTTTACATTCACAGTAAGGAATTTGAGCCCCGCGGCATGACGAGAGAGAGTGAATATTTCTACGCTTTAGTGAGTGACCACGCGCCTTTGATTGATTGGTTCATGCGCCTGGAACCTACCTCTCCAGATGGGCTAAAAATGATCAACAATCTCGACGATCATTTCTATCGCCATTTTCAAATGACATTGGCCTTGCAAGGTCGCTGGAAGGACTTGACTGAAAGAGCCGAGCGATTTCTACGAGATATTCCGGTAAAAATGAAGTTGTTCGCAGTTGATCAGCGCTTCTATCTCGCACTTGCACAGGGAAATATAGAAGGTATGCGAGAAGCACTGATCGAACTAACCAGCCCTAAAGGTGCAAAAGCGCGAAACAAAGTTGAAGCGCAGAGCTTCGCTTTTCCCTGCGCCTTTATTGGGTGCTACGCCACCATGTACGCCAAGATCGCATGGCGGCATGGTTATGCACTTGAGCTTGATACGCCGCTCATTCCAAGAGAATGGTTGCCGACTCGACCGCTGGAAAAATATGAAGACCTGTATCCCTTCATGCGGGAATACGACACCGATAGCGCGTTGCCGCCACCAGGCAACGAGTAATCGATTCAACATTTGACCTGAACCTGTGGGGTGCCATCGAAATCTGAGCCGGGTTGAGACCGAATTTCCATCCAAACCTGAACCAAGCAGTCCCTGCTCTGTTAGTTTAAAAGCAGGGAAATCCAGAAGCGAAAACTACATCGTGACCAAAGAGTACGGATCAGGAGTTGAGGGAAAGATTGGATCAGGCTTCAACGCAATTCAACAAGTCACGGACACCGTGAAGATCGATTTCTTAACCGCTAGCCAATTGGCGACCGCATTCCTTGAGCGGCTATCTGTCGAGCCGGAGGGGGTGCCGTATGTTCTGCTCGACTCCTTTATCCGAGAAGATGATGAAGGGTGGTACTTTCCCTATCAGTCTGCTAGCTTTGTGTTGAATGGAAATTTTGGCGATTCCCTTATTGGAAATTGGCCGATATTCGTGAGTCGAAGCGGCGACTATGTCGGGCCTCGCCGACCTGGAATGCAGTGGGCGTAGGGGATTTGTGACATTCAGTTAGTGCGTCGGCTCCAGGTGACGCGCCTCATAAAGTCTTTCGCTGAGGCTGCGTCCTAAAGCGTAGACCCTATTCGGGCTGAAATACGCCGCGCAGGGGTCGCTTCATGATGGCCCGACTTCTCTATTTATAGGAGGCGCCGCAGCCCCCCGCCCTCCTGACAAACGTCACAAACTGTTCAAGCCGGGCCGCACGCCCGAAAGGCAGTATCAATCACCTTGTCAAAGCCATTAGCGAGGCGTATCTTGCAGTGCAAACACGCACCGCAGGGAGACAACGGTGATGAAGATGCTGAGCTTTCACGCCAGGTCGATTCGGGCCCACCTGTTCTGGACTTACGCCGCGCTTGTCACGGTGCTGGTGGTGGCGCTGATGGCGCTGGCGGAGCTGGCGGCCAGCCGCATCGTGTTTGACGGCGCGCAGCGCGAGCTGGAGCAGCTGGGCCGGCGCACGCAGGAGCAGCTGCTGCGTTTCCAGGAGCCGGCGCGCGCCTGGCTGGAGGCGACGGCGAACGACCCGCATGCGGGGCTGGAAGGCGACAACGATATTTCGGTGCTGCGCATGCAGATGTCGATGCAGCAGCGCTATCCGCAGATCGGCTCGCTGGTGTTCGGCTACCCGGACGGCAGTTTCCAGCAAAGCATGGTGCTGCGCACCGCGCGTGATCGGGCCTGGGCCAAGTCGCTGCCGGAGGCGCGTTTCGCGCTGCAGACCATACGTGTGGACGAGAAACAAAAGCGTGTCGAGCAATGGGTGTTCTACGACCAGCAGATGACGGCGATCGCGAGCGAGCGGCGGCCCTGGGGCGAGCGCTACGACCCGCGCGAGCGGCCCTGGTACCACGGGGCGAGCGACCTCAACCTGGGCACTTTCCAGGCGACCGATCCTTTTGTGCTGAAGGTGCCGGAGGAGTTCGGCATGGCGCTGTCGCGACCGCTGAGTGGCCCCCGGGGCGGTGTGGCGGCGGCGATGTTCACGGTCGGGGGTTTGTCGGATTTTTTGCGCGCGCGGGGTGAGGAAAGCCGGGCCGAGCTGATTTTGTTCGACGCGCAGGGCCGTGTCTGGGGATGGTCGCAGGCAGACCGGCTGCGCCGCCTGCTGGGTTCGGGCACGCCGGTGAGCCTGTCGGCTTTGAGCGACCCCTTGTACGGCTCGCTGCACAAGCTGGTGGAGCAGGGGGCGCCGCAGGACACACCCATCCATTCGGTCGAAGGCGCGGGGGGCCAGCGTTTCGCGGCGGTGGTGATGCCGATGGAAGGCGTGTTCAGCCACAAAGCCTATGTGGCGCTGGTGTCGGACCAGAACCTGCTGCTGGCACAGGTGCGGCGTATGCGCTGGATGCTGCTGGGGGTGGGCGTGGCCGGGCTGCTGCTGCTGCTGCCCATGCTGTTCTGGATGGCGAACCGGCTGGCGATGCCCTTGAGGAATCTGGTGCGGTCGGCCAAGCACATCCGGGAGTTCGAGTTCGACAGCGACATCCCGCAGGACAGTGACATTTCCGAAGTGCGCCGCCTGCAGGAATCGCTGGCGCTGGCGCGCATCGCGCTGCAGGGTTTCTCGCGCTACGTGCCGCGGCCGCTGGTGAAACATTTCATCGCCAACCGGCTGACGCCGCAAGCCGGCGTGGAGCAGCGCGAGCTGGCGGTGCTGTGCGCGGCGCTGGACGAGCACCACGCGACGGCGGTGACCTGGTCGCCGCATGCCGAGCATTATTTGCAGATATTCGCGGTGGAGGTGGCGCAGGGCAAGGGCATGATGGACCGCTATGAAAGCTGCACGGCGGTGGCGCTGTGGAACACGCCGCTGAATGTTTCCAACCCGGCGGGCTATGCCTGCGAGGCGGCTTTGCGGGCAGTGGATGCCATGCAGGCGCTGGCCGAGGGACTGAATGCGGCGGTGAAGCCGCCGTGCTTCGGCCTGGATTTCGGCAATGCCACGGTGGGCAACTTCGGCACCTGGGACCACCTGACTTTCACGGCGGTGGGCGCGCCGCTGGACAACGCGCGCGCGTTGGCACGGCAGGCGAACGCGCTGGGCCTGAGTGTCGCGGCCAGCCGATCGGTGGCGCTGGCCGCGGCGCGCTATTTTCGCTTCCGGCTGGCGGCGACGGTCCCGCTGGGCCCGCGCGGCGAGCTGCAGGAAGTGTATGAACTGGTGGAGCGGGTGGTGCACGAACCGGACACCAAACCGGGCCGGCTGGGTGCGGCGGTGGCGGAGGCATAGGCCTCGTCGCCGTTCTTGTTCTTCAGGCTGAAAGAGAGGTCTCCCATGAACGGTGGATCATCGATGTCGACGCGCAGGCACTGGCTGCGCCGGGGCGCGGGCCTGGCCGCCTCGCTCGGGGTGGCGACTATCGGGAGCATGGCGCGCGCCCAGGCCGGCAGGCCGTTCACCATGTCTTACGGCTGGGTGCCCTGGGCGGCGGGCAACTCACCGGTTACGCAGTACATGATAGGCAAGCGGCTGATTGAAAAACACGCGGCGGAGTTCGGCTACGACCTGACGGTGGACTACCGCAGCTACCCGGCGGCCGCGCCGCAGGTGGAGGCCCTGGCCGCGGGCCAGCTCGACATGGCGATGTGGGGCAACACGCCGACGATACGCGCCATCGTGGCGCAGCATCCTTTCAGCCTGGTGTCGGTGGCGGAGGGGCGGCTGCGCTTTTTGCTGTGCACGCGCAAGGATTCGCCCATCCGCAATGTGCAGGACCTCAAGGGCAAGACGGTGGGCACGCTGATGGGCGCTGACCCGTACAACGCGTTCACGCAGATCCTGCGTTACGAGCTGGGCAACCCGGACCCGGCTGCCCACGGCATCCGCATGGTGCACATATCGACGCTGCCCGAGGCGGCGCAGGTGCCATCGGGAATGGATGCAACGCTGGCCGTCTACCCGGCCTTTTTGAAGGCGCAGGCGACGGGCACGGTGGCGATCATGAATTCCTACGGGTATACGGAGTCGCATTACGACGGGCCGGAAGGCAAGGGCGCGGGCATCCTGCTGCCTTCGGTGAAGAACTCGCCTTTTTATCCGGACGGCTACTACCTGCACCGATCATTTCGCATCGTGCACAACAGCCTGCTGGAAAGACACCCGAACCTCGTGCTGGCTTTTTTGCTGGCGCAGCAGGAGGCGGTGGGCGTACTCAGCGAGTCGGAGCCGGCGGCCGTATCACAGCTGGTGAAGTCCTACTGGGGGCTTTCCCCGGCGGACGGCGCCAAGGTGGTCCGCGACGAGGTGGTGTTTCGCCGCGGCTGGGCCTGGTCGACCGAAGGCGATGCGCTGTCTTTGCTGGCGACGTCCAAGATGATTGCCGGCGCCAAGATCATCGCGGAGCCGCTGAGCTGGGCGCAGGTCAAGGGCGTGTTTGTCAAGACCGCGCCGCTGGTCAAGCAGGCCTATGACAGGCTGGGCGCGAAACCCGTGCTCGCGGAATTCCAGAGCGCCAAGGTCGGTGACCTGCGGGGCCTGCCTTCGTGGGAGCTGGGACGCTGGAAGGACAGGGTCTAGCGGTCGCCTGTTTTTTCGGAAGGCGAAAAAAAGCCCCTGCAGAAGAGGTCACTGCAGGGGCTTGAACTGCCTGAGGCAGCCTTGTCTGGGATGAGAACAAGGAACGCCAGAGCGTCCCGGCCATTGTAAAAATCAGGCCGGACCGGGCAAGCCGGTAATGTGTTTCTGCGGACATTTGTTGTTGATCAGCATGGCGATTCCTGTAGGGGCGCCTTTATGCAAACGCTCGCTTCACCCAGTCACCCGAAGACTCCCCCTGGCCGTTGCGCGGCAAGACATAAATAGAGAGCATTTCCAGCAAGCTTTGCCCGTGCGCAGACAAAGTCGGCTTTACATCCTGGCGTTCTCGCAGACACTGCGGCGACGTTGCCCGGTGATGCCGCTCACATCCTGTGAGCCCGCACCCGGCCTCGGCGAAGCAGGGGACCCCTTATGAGTGCCAGAGATTCTTTTGAATTCAATGCCTTGCACAGAGGAATTGGTGTTCGCGTGCTGTTGGTGGATTTCCACGAACTCGTCGTCGAGGACTTTCGAAGCCGCCTGAAAATGCTGTCCGCCTCGAGGCTGGTTACGCGTGTGGACAGCACGGCGCTGATGGGCGCGCCATGGGTGCTTGAGACCTTCCGGCATCGCGTGGTGTTTGTCTGCCTGCGCGAACGGCACACGCACGGCGAACGCGGCAAGGCCATGGAGAACTTCCTGGCGCAATTGGCCGCCTTCCCTGCTACCTTGGTGATACCGGTCATCAGCCAGCGGGCTGTGCTTGACCATTTCCGCCACCATCTTTCCCGCGTCAGCCCGATGTACCTTGGCACTTCTTTTCTGCAGGAAGACCTGCTGCATGTCCTGGGTGCATGCGCTTTCCCAAGGACCGTTGTCCGGCGCGAGACTTCCCTGCCGCAAGCCGGTGAGGAGTCGGGCTTCGCCAGGCGCGCCATCGAAATCTGAGGCCGGTGCGGGGCCACCCCGGCGGTTCTTGACTCAACCCCAGCGCAAAAAAGGCGGCTTGGCAAGATGCTTAATACCCTATAAAGTCAATTTAAATATCTCATTAATATATTTATATCTTGAGAATTTAAATCCTTTGTTTTAAGAATCGCTGTCCCCACCTCTCCGTCGTCACGCTTTTGTCTGGCCGCCACTGCTTTCCAGGGCTGCTGCTGGAGCCTGGTACACCTGTCACTTCCGATGGCTGAAGACGTAAGCTCATCCCACTGAACCTCACTGGACCTTTCACAGGCCTGCAACATGAAAAACATGAAACGAATCAAGGTAATTGACTCCCACACCGGTGGCGAACCGACCCGGCTGGTGGTGGATGGCTTTCCCGACCTGGGCGCCGGCGGGATGGCCGAGCGGCGCGAACTGCTGGCACGGCAATACGACGACTGGCGCGCCGCCGCTGTGCTGGAGCCGCGCGGTAGCGACGTGGTGGTGGGCGCCTTGTTGTGCAAGCCGGTGGACCCGGCCAGCGCAGCCGGTGTAATCTTCTTCAATAACACCGGCTATCTGGGCATGTGCGGCCACGGCACCATAGGACTGGTGGCCTCGCTGGCCTACCTGGGCCGGATCGCGCCCGGCGCGCACCGTATTGAAACGCCGGTCGGCACGGTCACGGCCACGCTGCATGAGGACGGCTCGGTGAGCGTGCGCAATGTGCCCGCCTGGCGGCACCTGCACCAGGTGGCCGTCGACGTGCCGGGCCACGGCGTGGTGCACGGCGATGTGGCTTGGGGCGGAAACTGGTTTTTCCTGGCGAGCGAACACGGCCAGCGGGTGGCCAGCGACAAGCTGGAGGCCCTGACCGCCTACAGCGTGTCGCTGCGCGAAGCACTCGCGGCACAGGGCATCACCGGTGCCGGCGGCGCGGAGATCGACCACATCGAGCTGTTCGCGGACGACGATGAGGGCGCCGACAGCCGCAACTTCGTGCTGTGCCCCGGCAAGGCCTACGATCGTTCGCCCTGCGGCACCGGCACCAGCGCGAAGATCGCCTGCCTGGCGGCCGACGGCAAGCTCGCGCCCGGTGAGATCTGGCGCCAGGCCAGCATCATCGGCAGCCGCTTCGAGGCTAGCTATTCCCTGGAGGACGGCCAAGTCATCCCAACTTTGCGTGGACGCGCCCACATGAGCGCCGAAGCAACCCTGCTGGTCGAGGACGGCGATCCTTTCGCCTGGGGCATACGCCCGTGAGTGCCGATTGCGCCTTCACCACCTGCGGCACCTTGTGCCTGGCCATCGGCCATGAAAGCCCAGGTGTCACCACGGCCCCGGCCACGGACCGCCTGCTGGCGACACAACTGAATGGCGCAACCTTGCCCTTCGATGCCGCGCCCTACGGCATGCAGCGCTTTCTGGCGGCTGCATGAATGCCGCGGCGGGCGCTCCTGAGACAGCCTGCAGCATACGGCCCCATCTTCGCGATACCTTCCATCCCCGCAAGAGGCGCGGCCTGGCCTGTTCACCGCCAACGATCAGGCGCAAGCCCGTCGATCGCGGGACGTCAATTTTCAAAAACCCACGGAGATTGCCTTCCTGCGGACAATGTTTCGCCCAATTGTTTTTGAGCGGCCTATGCTTGATTGTTCACCTCCCGGTGATCGCCATCGATGGCTGCCGATGGCTGCATGTGAACCGGCCAGCCTTTCAGGGAGATCGCTATCCATGATGTACTTTATTGAACTCAATCAATTCCTGCCGGATGACGATGCGGTGGTCCAGGCACTCAGGGCGCAGATGGGTCCCCGCAAAGGCGACACCATACATTGGGCCGAGTGGCGGGCCGACGGCTCCAATACCCGGTCCTGCCCAGATATGGCCCTCATCAACGCGGCGCGCCTGGACTGGAGGCAGCTCAAATCCCTGGTTGACGAGTGCAACGCTGAAACCATTGTGCTCACGGGGCGGCGGGATCCGGTGCTTTCCTTGCCGCTGCTGCCGCGTGTGACGGCTCTGAATGAGCTGTTGCGTTTCATGCCCGGCCGCGCATCCGCAACGCCGCAAAAAAGCCGCGCTCCCCAATATCGCTCCGTGACATGGGTCGATACGACGCCCATGCCTCCTTTGCCGACCAAGGCACTGTTCTGATCCGTGTTCTGTGTGAAACCAAAAAGCCGCAAAGTGCTTTGCCGGGACTGCCCGGTGTTAAAGGGGTAGGAATGTCTGGCGCCTATATTTATCAGTTGCTGACGGGCCTGGGCATTGGCGAGCGCTGCGCGCTTCAAATGCTGTCCCGCGTGAAAATGACCGCATTCGATGCCGGCGATGTCATCTGGCCGAAGGGCGGCCAGGTCGCCGCCTGGACCTATATCGTCTCCGGCCTGGTGGGGGCCAGCGTGCCCTTGCAAGAGGGTGGCTGCATCCAGGTCAACATTTACGGCCCGCGCACCTGGTTTGGCGAAGAGCCCATGCTCAACCGCTATCCCTCGTGCCTGGACTATGTGTGCCTCACCCCGGTTCGTGCGGTGTGTGTGCCGGCCACCGATGCGCTCGGGGCATTCCAGGATGAACCGGAGTTTTCCCGCTACATTGCCCTGCTGATGGCATGGCGCAGCCGGCAGCATTCGGAAATGATCGTGCTCATGAAGCAGGGCAGCCCGCCGCTGCGGGTGGTCATGGGCCTGGCGCTGTTTGCTGAAGCGCTGTATTACAACTCCTCGCGGCCCCCCACGCACGGGCTCGAAGGAACGTCCGTGGAGATTCCGGTCAAACAAACCGTCATCGCGTCCGTCTGCGGTGTGTCGCGCAGCGTTTTCTCGGAAGCCGTGCACCACCTTGTGGCGGCCGGCTGGTTGCGTGTCAACTACGGCATGCTGGAGTTGCGTTCGCTGGAGACCTGGTTGCGCTTTTCCCGCAAGCACCGCCAGGCCCGCATGAACATCACCAAGCCCACGCTGGAAGAGCTCATCATGCTGATACAGGACGCCGCCTTGCCCTGAGGCTTTCCTGGCTTCGGCGCCAACACGGGTACCGGGTCACGCGGCTTTCCGCCGCGGCATTGCCTCCCCGCGAACGGATGCGCGCGCGGGGTTTCTCCTTTTCCATGCACTTGACCGCATCCGGCCGCGAGGGCGTTCCTCATTCCCGACCGGCCGGCATTCGACAGGCGAAAACGACGCGTAGAAAACGTAAGAAAACGTCATAAAACTGCCCGCAAGAAGACAATCCCGCGCCGAATTTTTCTGTCCCACTACTAAGCTTGACCCGGCGAAAAGTACAAGCAAAAAACTATTCACCTGAGGTGAATCGACCATTTGGTTTGTGAAATAACAAGAAAACCTGAGAGAAGCAAAACCCTTAGGTTGCAGCCGACTCAAGTGCGACGAGGCACGGGGCGTTGAATCGACGGAGTGCTAGCCAACGGCACGAAAAATTGGGCAGTCAATGGACACATTTACGACAGTTTCGCCATCGGGCGAACCGCAGCCCGGGGCTTCAGGGCAGGGCATGGAACTGCAGGCATCCGCGTCGCTGGACACCGGGCTCGCTTGCCTCGTGATGCTTTCCCAGTTTCACGCAGTGGCGGCGGATCCGGAAAAACTGCGCCACGAATTCAGCCGCGACGGTCGGGCCCTGGACATTGTCGACCTTCTCAATGTCGCCAAAAGCCTGGGCCTGTCGGCCGCGCGCAGGCGCCCCTCTCCCGACCGCTTGGCAATGGCCGTCCTGCCGGCCATCGCTGCCGGAAAGGACGGCGGGTTTTTCATCATCGCGCGGATCGATGAGGACAAGGCCCTGATCCAGGATCCCGCGGCCCAAGGGCCGCAAGTTGTCGACAGGGCGGCACTTGATGAGCGCTGGTCGGGCGACCTGATCCAGGTGACCTCCCGCGCCTCGCTGGCGGGCGAACTTGCCAAATTCGACTTCAGCTGGTTCATTCCCGCTGTCGTCAAATACCGGCGCCCCTTGCTTGAAGTGCTGCTCGTATCTTTTGTGCTCCAGTTTTTCATGCTCGTCACGCCCTTGTTTTTCCAGGTGGTGATGGACAAGGTGCTGGTGCATAACGGCTTGACCACCCTGCACGTCGTCTGCATAGGCCTGCTGGTCATCTCGGTGTTCGACGTGGTGCTCACCGGCTTGCGCAGCTATGTGTTTGCTCACACCTCCAGCCGCATCGACGTGGAACTGGGTGCCCGCCTTTTCAGGCATTTGATCGGCCTTCCCATGGCCTACTTCACCGCCAGGCGCGTGGGTGATTCCGTCGCCCGCATCCGTGAACTGGAAACCATACGCTCATTCCTGACCGGGAACGCCATCACGGTGGTGCTCGATTTGATGTTTTCCGTGGTGTTCCTCGCGGTCATGCTGTATTACAGCGTCTGGCTGACGCTGGTGGTGGCGGTGTCGCTGCCCTGCTATGCGCTGCTTTCGGTGCTGTTCACGCCGCTCCTGCGTACGCGGCTTAACGAAAAATTCAACCGTGGCGCCGAAAACCAGGCCTTCCTGGTCGAAACCATAGGCGGCATAGATACCGTCAAGTCGATGGCCGTGCAACCGCAATGGTCTCAAAAATGGGACAGGCAGCTCGCCGCCTATGTCTCCGCTGGTTTTCGCACCGCCACCATAGGCACCCTGGCCAACAACGGCGTGTCGCTGGTCAGCAAGCTGGTCACCGTGGCCACCATCTGGCTGGGCGCCCAACTGGTCATGGAAGGCAAGCTTTCAGTCGGGCAGCTCATCGCCTTCAACATGCTTGCAGGTTACGTCGCGTCGCCCGTGATCCGCCTCGCGCAGCTGTGGACGGAATTCCAGCAGGTCGGCATCTCCATGCAGCGCCTGGGCGATATCCTGAACACCCGGCCCGAGATCGCCGGCAACAAAAGCGCCATGCCCGCCATCGAAGGCACCATCGAATTCGACGCCGTGACCTTCCGCTACCGCCCCGATGCGCCACAGGTGCTGCGCGGCATCAGCTTTCGCGCCGCCGCGGGCGAAGTCATCGGCATCGTCGGCCGCTCGGGCTCCGGCAAGAGCACGTTGACCAAGCTGGTACAGCGCATGTATCTGCCCGACCAGGGGCGTGTGCTGATAGACGGTGTGGATCTTGCCACCACCGACGCCACCACCATACGCCGCCAGCTCGGCGTGGTGCTGCAGGAGAACATGCTGTTCAACCGCAGCATCCGCGACAACATCGCGCTGGTCAACACCGGGCTTCCGCTGGAGGCCGTCATTGACGCCGCCAAACTCGCAGGCGCCCATGAATTCATCATCGAACTGCCCGAAGCCTACGACACCCTGGTGGGCGAGCACGGTGCCACTCTGTCGGGCGGCCAACGCCAGCGCATCGCCATCGCTCGCGCACTCATCAGCAACCCGCGCATCCTGATTTTTGACGAAGCCACCAGTGCGCTGGACTATGAGTCCGAACGCATCCTCAAGGACAACATGCGGGCGATTTGCGCCGGCCGCACGGTGCTCGTTATCGCCCATCGCCTCTCCACCGTGCGCGATGCCGACCGCATCATCGTCGTCGACAAAGGGCAGATCGTCGAGCAGGGCTCGCACGAAGAACTGCTGACCGTTCCGGGCGGGCAGTACGCGCATCTGCATGCGATGCAGGGAGCATGAGTATGAACATCCTTAAGCAGCATTTGGGAGCGATCAGCGAGCTGCTGGGCCGCTACCGAAGCATTTTCGCCCTCGCCTGGAAAGACCGCAAACTGTCGGACGCCCGCGGCTACAGCGCCGCCGAGGCACAATTCCTGCCCGCCGTGCTCGCGGTGCAGGAAACACCCACGCCCCCCGCGCCGCGTGTCTTCATGTGGCTGCTGATCGCTTTCGCCTTTCTCTCCGTGATCTGGAGCGTGTTCGGGAAAGTCGACATCGTGGCGGTCGCCAGCGGCAAGATCGTTCCCAGCGGCTACACCAAGGTGGTACAGCCGCTCAGCGCGGCCGTGGTCAAGGCCATTCATGTGCGCGACGGTCAGGCCGTGAAGGCCGGCGACCTGTTGGTCGAACTCGATGCCGCCACCGAGGATGCCGACATCGAGCGTGCCCGAGCCGAACTCGAGGCGGCGTTGTTGCAGTCCGCGCGCGCCGGCGCCTTGCTCGATGCGATGACCCGCGGCGTGACACCCCTCCTGGCGTCACAGCCCGGGGTGCCGGCTGATCGGCTGCGCGAGGCGGTGCGCATGCTGGAGGGGCAGTACGGCGAATACGCGACAAAGCTGGCGCGCAGCGAGTCGGAAACCGCCACCCGCGAGGCCGAGCTGCGCGCCAGCCGGGAGCAGGTGCTCAAGCTCGAGGCCACACTTCCTTTGATGCGAAAACGCTCAGAAGACCTGGATGGCCTGGCTCGGGACGGCTATGTCTCGCGACACAATTTTCTCGAACGCCGGCAAGCTTACCTTGACCAGTCCGGCGAACTGTCGGTCCAGCGTGAGCGCGTGCGGCAACTGCAGGCCTCCGTGACTGAGAGCCGGCGCCAGCGCGAGGCATTTCAGGCCGAGGTCCGCCGTGCCACGCTCGACAGTCTCAAAGAAGCCCAGCAGCGCACCGCCACACTGGAGCAGGAACTGAACAAAGCCCAGTCTCGCGGCACCCTGACCCGGCTGCTCGCGCCTATCAGTGGCACGGTGCAGCAGCTTGCTTTGCACACCGTGGGCGGCGTCGTTACGCCTGCCCAGCAGCTGATGGTCGTTGTTCCTCGGGAGCACCCTCTCGAAGTGGAGGCCATGCTGGAGAACAAGGACATCGGTTTTGTGCGCCCCGGCCAGGAGGTCGTCGTCAAGCTCGAAACCTTTCCCTTCACCCTCTACGGAGCCATTCCGGGCGTGGTCACCGATGTCTCGCGGGATGCCATCGCAGACGAAAAGCGCGGCCTGCTCTATGCCGTGCGTGTGCAGCTCTCGCGCACCCGCATCACGGTGGACGGGGCCGAGGTTCCGCTAGGCTCCGGCATGGTGGCCCATGCCGAAATCAAGACCGGCCGTCGCCGCGTGATCTCCTTCTTCCTGAGCCCCTTGTTGCAGGGCGTGCAGGAGGGATTGCGCGAGCGCTAGGCGCGGTCAAACGGCAGAAGCGCAGAAATGCGCGAGTAAGTCTGCAGCGAGCCGGGTTACGACCTTGCGCTATCAAGAAACTCTACGCCCGAGATGCCCAGACGCAGGGTTAAGGGCTTGCCTCCAAAACCGTAACGCCGATTCGCACGAACGTTCCCATGGCGTTCCCATGACCCACGGTTGATTCAAAGCCTGCGTGCGGTCCCGATTCCGGATGGCCGGCACACATTTGCAGCGACCCATGCATGGCGCCTCGATGTTGATCGATTTTCAAAGTAATCAACAAAGATTGTCCGTAGAAAGACTATGTCGGAAAAACTTCGTAACCGCTATCGATAAGCTGAAACCTGCTTTGACTTTCTCGCTTGCTTCCCTGGATTTTGTCGCTGTATGCAACACATGTTTCCAGGATTTGCGCGCGATGGGTCTATTCGGGAAGTGCGTTTGTATTTCAGGTTTTCGTTTAGTGGGACGGTCATTGTGAAAAAAATATCTGAGAAAAAAATCCTGACGGGAATGGCCAATTTCGCAGATGGCGCCTCCAGCATGAAGTGCAACAGCCTGGCAGTGGCCGGCAACGTCCATGTACGCCGCTGACCAATTCACCTGTCCATCTCGCCGCGTGTCCCGCATGAAAGCACTGCTCGCCCTTGCGCTGCTGCCTTTGGCTCTCTGCGTTTCCGCGCATGCACAGAACGAAGCCGTCTCACCGGCATCCAGGGCCACCGACACGGCAGGTATCCAGCTTTCAATGACGGCGCTTTGCGCCACCTGCGGCGTCCTGCACGCCCAGGTCGATCAAGCCGTCCCCGCTTCGCCAAGCAACGAAAGCCTGGGCTTGCGCCAGCTGTTGCAGATGGCCGTCGAGACGCATCCCAGCATCGCCAGCGCGCGCTTTGATCAGCAGTCCGCGCAAAGCATGATCGAAGCCGCGCGCCAGCAGTTCCTGCCTGCCCCCGGCGTGCAGACGGATTCATTGTCCGGGCGCAGCGCCACCACTTTTCGCCTCACCCAGCCTTTGTGGACGGGCGGCAGGCTCACCGCCGACCTGCGGCTTTCCGAGCTGCGCGAACTGCGTGCCCGCGAAGCCATTTCAGATGCGCAGGTCACGCTGGCCACACGCGTGGCAGGCATCGCCCAGTCCTATCTGCTAAATGCCGGTCGCCGCATCGCCCAGGAGCGCAACGTCGAAACACTGAACGGCCTGCTGCGCATGATTGAGAGGCGCAGCCAGGCGGAAGTCTCCGCCACGTCGGACGTCAACATGGTGCGGACGCGTCTTGCGCAGGCCCAGGCCGATCTCGAATCCTTCCGTGCCCTCGAAAACTCCGCCCTGGCGCAGCTGGGCAGCGCGGTAGGGCGGCCCCTGGCGCCAGGTTCGCTCGAGCTGCCGCCCGCACCGCCCCGCTCACCCATGCTTGCGCGCCTGCTTGAGCGCGCCGTGCAAGACAACCCCCATCTGCGTCTCGCTGAAATCGACACACGCCTGGCCGCCATCGAGATAGACCGCACGCGTTCCGCCATGTGGCCAACGGTGTCCTTGCGACTTGAGCGCCAGGTGGGTGAATACCTGGGTTCCGCTGCGGCCGGCAACCGTGTTTTTGTGTCTGTGCAATACGCCCCAGGCTCCGGTCTGTCGCTGGGCTCCCAGATCGAGGCCGCGGAGCAGCGCCTGTCGGCGGTCCAGCGCGCAGCTGAAGCCGGCCGGCGGGATGTCACCGAGCGTGTGGAGGCCGAATGGCGCGACCTTGAATCCACGCAGAGGCGCCTGCCCGAGTTGCAACGCAGCCGCGAAGGCGCCGTCGAGGTGCTCGCCTCCAACCGCCGCCTCTTCGTCACCGGCCGCCGCAGCTGGATCGACCTGCTCAATTCCGTGCGCGAGATCGCGCAGGCCGAGCAGGCTGAAGCTGAAGCCCGGGCCGGCGGCGTAGGCGCCTATTACCGCCTGGGCCTGCTGCTCGGCATCCCGATGTGGTCCCCAGAAAGCGAGCTCCCGTGAACACTCCGCCCCCGGTCAATACGCCATCGTCCGCCGCGCAGAGCGTGCTCTGGCTGGCCCGCCGCCTGCCCGACATCGTCAAGGACTTGCGACCCCTGCAATCGCACATGATGGTCGAACTTGGAAGCCGTCTGGCCGGCGCTCAGGAACACGGCCTCACACGCGACGGCCTGAAGGGCTGCGTTGACTATGCCTTTGCATCCATGGGTGCGCGTTCGCAGCCCTGGGGCGAGGGCAGCGCGGCGGCCAGGCTGCCCGCCGTCGCCGTGCACCCCGACGTCGGCGTCTTCATCCTGCA
Organism: Polaromonas sp. P1_H6; assembly: GCF_056405195.1. Taxonomy (NCBI): domain Bacteria; kingdom Pseudomonadati; phylum Pseudomonadota; class Betaproteobacteria; order Burkholderiales; family Comamonadaceae; genus Polaromonas; species Polaromonas sp. P1_H6. Next base: position 254,427 of record NZ_JBFUCN010000004.1, on the reverse strand, counting down.
CCAGCACACGCCTGCCGGTGGCTGGTTGCTCGAAGACGCTTCCGGCAACCGCCACGTCACGGTGCTTCCTCCAGGGGCGCTGTACACCGAAATCCAGGCAAGCCACGCCACAGGCCACGGCCTCTACCGCACGGCGGGCGAACTGTTTCGCGGCGCACTGCGCGACAACCGGCGCTACTTTATCCACGCGGCCATCGCTTCCGTCCTTATCAACCTCTTCGGCCTGCTGACCTCTCTGTACAGCATGCAGGTCTACGACCGCGTGATTCCCACGCAAGGACTGTCCACGCTTTATGCGCTGACGGCCGGTATCGCGGTGGGCATCCTGCTGGAGCTGATCGCCAAATTTGCGCGCGCCACCATCACCGAGCATTCCGTCCGCTCCATGGACCTTAACCTTTCACACAGCATCTTCGAGCGCTTGCTGCGTGTGCGCATGGATCAGTTTCCCGCCAGCGTTGGAACCCTGTCTGCCCAGCTGCGCAGTTACGAAATGATCCGTTCCTTCGCTTCCTCGGTCACGCTGTACCTGTTGGTCGATACGCCCTTTGCCATCCTTTTCCTGGCCGTGATCTACCTGCTGGGCGGTCCCCTGGTCGCCGCGGTGCCAGTGGTGTTCTTCATCGTGGCGTTGACCGTCGGCTTTCTTTTTCGCAGCGGCATGGAGCGCCATGCTCTCTCAGGCCAGGCTGCGTCCAACCGCAAGCTGGGCTTGCTGGTCGAGGCGGTCGAAGGCGCGGAATCCATCAAGGCCAGCGGCGCGGGCTGGCAGTTTCTGGCCCGCTGGAACGGCTTGACCCGCATCAATATTGACGAAGACATGCGCTTGCGCCACTTGGGCGACTCGGCCACCTACTACGCCGGCTTCCTGCAGCAGATCAGCTACGTGCTGCTGGTCGCCACCGGCGCTTATGTCGCTTCCACGTCAACTTCTCTCACCTCCGGCGGCATCATCGCCTGCTCCATCATTTCAGGCCGCGTGCTCACACCGGCGGGCATGTTGCCCGGCCTCATGGTCCAGTGGGCCAACGCCAAGTCAGCCATGCGCAGCCTCTCGCACATCTTCACCCTGGAGCAAGACAACCACGCCGTTGAGCGCCCCCTGGCCATAGACCGCCTGCGCGGTGAAGTCACCGTGCAGAATCTCGAATTCGGCTACCGCGGCCATGCCACCGTGCTGCAGCTGGAGAACCTGCTCATCAAACCCGGCGAGAAAGTCGGCCTGCTCGGCCCCGTCGGCAGCGGAAAAAGCACGTTGCTCAAGCTGCTGTCCGGCATGTACATGCCCTCCAAGGGCCGCGTCTCCCTCGACGGCATCGACCTGCAGCACATCTCCCGACCTCACCTTAGCGACCGGCTGGGTTACCTCCCGCAAGACGTGCGCCTCTTCGCCGGCACCCTGCGCGACAACCTCACCACCGGCGTTCTCGGAAAAACCGAGCAGCACCTGCTTGCCGCCTGCGAACTCACGGGGCTGCGGCAGGTGATTGCCGCGCACCCCAAAGGTTTCGACATGCCCATCGCCGAAGGCGGAACCGGCGTATCGGGCGGGCAAAAGCAGTTAATCGCTCTCACGCGCATGGTGCTGGCCGCATCCGATGTGTGGTTGCTCGACGAGCCCACGGCGTCCATGGACGAAACCCTCGAAGCGCGCACCATCGCCGCATTGCGCGCCAGCGTGCAGGTCGACCAGACGCTCATCCTCGTGACCCACAAACCTGCGCTGCTTCAGCTGGTGGAACGTCTGGTCATTCTCTCGCCCACCGGCGTCGTCCTGGACGGCCCCAAGGCGCTGGTGCTGCAGCAGCTTGCCGCCCGATCCCGCCCCACGCCCGCGCCCGGCGGCCGTCCCGGTGCGCCACTGGAGGCCGTTGCATGAAATCCGCCTACCCCACGCCACCGGCCCTGCGCTCGGCACAGCGCCTCATTGCCCTGCTTATCCTCATCATCGGGTGTTTTTTGGCGTGGAGCTTGTGGTTCGATGTCGAGCAAATCGCGCGCAGCACCGGCCAGGTGATCGCCAGCTCACGCACCCAGCTGGTGCAGGCCGCCAACGACGGCGTCATCGAAAAATTCCTGGTGCGCGAAGGCAGCCACGTCAAGAAGGGCGACGTTCTTGTCATGCTCGAGCGCGAGCAGGGGCAGGCCTCACTCAGCGACAGCCGCGCCAAGGTCGCCGCCCTCAAGGCCGCGCTGGTGCGCCTGCATGCCGAAGTCCTGGGCCGGTCGCTGGTGTTCCCACCCGAGGTGCAGGCATTCCCGGCTTTTGTCAGCAACCAGACCGAACTCTTCCAGCGCCGCCAGCGCGCCGTCAACCAGGAAGCCGCCGCCCTGCAGTCCATGCTGGCATCCACACGCGACGAGCTTTCCATCAGTGAGCCCCTGCTCAAGAGCGGCGACATCTCTCGCGTTGAAATCATCCGCCTGCAAAAGCAGGTCGCCGAACTCGAAGGCCAGATCACCAACCGGCGCAACAAATACTTCCAGGATGCCCAGGCCGAGATGACCAAGGCCGAAGAGGACCTCGCCACGCAAGAGCAGGTGCTTGCCGATCGCGCCACCACCTTTGAGCGCACCGAAATCCGCGCGCCCGCCCATGCCACCGTGCGCAACATCCGCTTCACCACACTTGGCTCGCGCGTCAAGGCCGGTGTCGGCCAGCCCGGAGAGCATCGCGCTCTGGCATGAACGCATGACCCGCTTTTGTCATGCACCCATGCCGCGTTCCGTCAAGGGCGTGACACGGGGCCGCGCGGTGCGGCAGCTGGGCCTGGTCTGGAGCGGCTCCAACGCGCAGGCCATGGCGCAACGCCGCAACATATGCCTGGCCGACCTGGAGCCTTTGCTCTCGGTGCGCGGTGTGCAGTGGCACAGCCTGCAGCTGGGTCCGCCGGCGGCCGAAATCGCCACCTCGGCCTGGCAGGGCTCCATGGTCGACTGGAGCCACCACCTGGCGGATTTTGGCGACACGGCGGGTCTGATGAGTTGCCTTGACGGCGTGGTGAGCGTGGACACGGCCTGCGTGCACCTGGCGGCCAGCCTGGGCCGCCCGACCTGGATGCTCTCGCGCTTTGACGCCTGCTGGCGCTGGATGGCGCCGCGCGAGGACAGCCCCTGGTACCCGAGCCTGAAGATATTCAACCAGGAGACCCCGGGCGAATGGGCCCCGGTGGTGCGGGCCTTGGGCGCCCATTTGAGCGCGGCAGCTTGAAAGTGCCGGCTGGCTTTGATCTGAAAACTGAAGGAGAGTCTCCATGAACAAAATCGATGGTGAAGACAACTGGATTCTTTTTGTCATTGGCGCCGCATTCGCGGTCTTCGTGGCCTGCAAGTTCTCCGGCTATTTCGGGCTGAGCCGGGAAGTAGCGGGGTCGGTGTTCTCCTGGATAGCCGTGCTGATCGTGCTCGGCCGTCTTTCCATGGCGGTGAAAGGCGATTTCCCAAGGCTGCGGCCGGAAAACACCTGGCCCATCCTGATGGGGCTGATCTGGGTATGCTGGTGGCCGGCCATGGACTACCGGGTGGCCCACAGCATGGCGCAATCGGGGGGGCTCGCACAGGATTTTCCGTGGTGGGTGACCCGGTACGCCAAGTGGGGAGGGCTGGTGGGCATTGTTACCCTGGGCTATCTGGCCAGGAAGTTATTTCGCCGCTTTTGACGCATCCCGCGGCGGCCAGGGATGCCCGGTGCTGCCGCGGACGCTGGCTTATTTTCTGAAAAACATCTCGTCGAACCTTCTTTTGTGCAGGGTTCGCTGTTCCTGCTGCCAGCGCAGGCGGAATTTTTCCGCCTGGATTTCAAACTCGGCCGCGCGCAGGCGGTGCGACCTGGCGAGGCTGTTCAGCTTGATGTAGCAAGCCTGCCAGTAGGTGGCTTGCCCGGCTTCGGATTTGCACTGCCTCTTCATGAGCCGCCAGCCGACGATGGCGATGACCGCGTACAGCGCGAGCGGCAGATAAATCGACAATCCGTTTCCTGCGTTGATGGCTTCCATGTTATTCACCCCATGATGTTTTCCCCGGCGTCGCGGCTGTCTTGCGGCGACGGGTTTTGACTTCCGCCTGCTTGTGTATCGAACTCCACGTGGATCGCGCCAATGCCCGGGTCCACATGGTCTGGAGACTGGGCAAGGGGCTTGCGGCGCTGCGGGTCGTGCCCTGAATGTCGCGCGTACAGCCCTGGTTTTCTGTAGCTTTGATGATCTCGCAATGTCGCCAGAAAGACATTGTTTGCTCATGCTTTTTTTGCATCGCTTGCTGTGTTGCCTGCATCGCGCCAATCCAGCGCGTGCCACCGAGGCAGCCCGCCGCGGACACATCCACGTCATAAAACCGGGCGAAGCTGGTTTCCTCCTCCTATTGGAGGATTGATCAGGCCGATTTGGCTGCGCACAATGCCTGCAGGCCTGACGCACCCGCGCATTCGCGCGCACAAACGGGGGAGCTGCCTGGGAAGCTTCACCACACGGAGGACATTCCATGGACATCCTGAGCAGCCAGAACAACTACGCCAGCCTTTCCGTGCGCGACCTGCTGGACGCGCGCAACCAGTTCCATGTGCACATGCTCAACAAGCGCAACGTCGTGGGCACGGCGGTGGGCTTGTACCTGATACGGCACAGCGATCCCTGGCCGGACGCGAAGAACCCGCTCAAAAAATCCACGGCGAAGAAAAAAGTGGAGCGTACCTTCGCCAACTCCGAGGTACGCCCCTATTCCTGGCCCTGCATCCTGGTGATGGTCGATGAGTGGGTAGAAGAGAAAGCCTTCGCCAGCAGCAAGCTGCATCCGCAGGACATGGTGCCCAAGATCCTGTATCTGCCCGATGGCCGTGTCGTTCCGGTCTGCGTCGTCAAGGTCGAGCCGCAGGCGCCGGGACGCAAGCAACTGCCCTCGTGGATCTGGCCGGAAGCGGCCATAGGCGGGGGCTTTCCGCTGTTGATCCGCAACCAGGGCCTGCTGCGCACGGCCAGCGCCGGCTGCCTGGTCAGCGACGGCCACACGATTTTTGCGCTGACCAACCGCCATGTCTGCGGCGAGCCAGGCGAACCCGTTCATGCGCGCCTGCGCGGCGAGGAAGTCGAGGTCGGCCATGCCTCCGAACGCCAGCTGACGCGTTTGCCCTTCACCGAGGTCTATCCGTCGTTTGCCGGCAAGCAGACCTACCTGAACCTGGACGTCGGCCTGGTCGAGGTCGACGACGCCAGGGACTGGACCAGCAGCGTCTACGGCCTCGGCGAGGTGGGTGCTCTCGCGGACCTCAACGAGCAGAACCTGGGTTTGCAACTGATAGACCACCCGGTGTCCGCCTTCGGCGCAGCCTCGGGCCACCTGGAGGGGCGCATCAAGGCGCTGTTTTACCGTTACAAATCCGTCGGCGGCTATGACTATGTGGCCGACCTGCTGATCGCGCCGCAGGATGCCAATCACCAGACACAGCCGGGCGATTCGGGGACGGTCTGGCACCTCAAAGTCGAGGCGGGCAAAGACGGCGAGGCGGAAAACGGCAAGCCCACTTACCGCCCGCTGGCCGTGGAATGGGGCGCACAGACCTTCAGCGTCGACGGCGGCGCCTACAACTTCGCGCTGGCGACCAACCTCAGCAATGTCTGCAAGCTGCTGGACGTGGAACTGGTGTCGGCCCACAACACGGCGGCCCAGCCTTACTGGGGAGCGACCGGCCACTACAGCATAGGCAATGTCGCGGTCGGCCAGGTCAAGGACAAAAAGCTCGCCAAGCTGCTTGCGGCCAACGCGCTGCGCGTCAGCTTTGACCGCGCCGACATCGCGCCCGGCAAGATCAACGAGGCGCTGAAAGACACGACGGGTTTTATCGCCCTGGCGGACGTGCCCGACGTGATCTGGAAAAAGCAGCCCGGCAAGGTCAAGGGCGGGCGCGACACCGGCTTCAACAGCGGGCCGGAACACCCGACGCACTACGCCGACATCGACGTGCCCGGCCCTGATGACGGGCCCACGCTGCGCGAGCTGTGCATGCAAAACAGTGACAGGGTGACGGTGGAATACTGGCAGGGCTTTTACGACAGCGTGGGCTCTACCGCCTCCAAGTCGCGCGGTTGCCTCCCCTTCCGCGTCTGGCAGTTCTATGACGCCATGGTCGCTTACGTCGAAAAAAAGGACTACGCGAGTTATGTGGCCGCGGCGGGGCTGCTGGCGCACTATGTGGGCGACGCCTGCCAGCCGCTGCACGGCTCCTTCCTGGCCGATGGCTACCAGGACCAGGTGACGGAAGGAGTCACCAGCACCGGCAAGCCCAAAAAGGAATGGCCCGCCAAGGGCGTGCATTCGGTCTATGAGACCAAGATGATTGACGCCAAGGCGGAAGAATTGTTCGAAGCCATCGACAAGGTGCTGGGTAAACCGGCCGTCAAGCTGGCGAAGATCGACGAAGGCCGCAAGGCCGCGATCGCCACCGTCAAGCTCATGGACGACGTCGCCAGGCTGATCGCGCCTGCGGAGATCTGCGACGCTTACGTCGAACTCGGCGAGGGCGCCTCGCGCTCGGTGATAGACGGCCTGTGGGAGCAGTTCGGCGGCAACACCGCCAAGGTCATGGCCCTGGGCATACGTAACCTGGCGCATATTTGGGAAAGCGCCTGGATCGCCGGCGGAGGTGAAAGCGCCAAGAGTTCGGACATGGTGGAGTTCTCCGAGGCCGACATCCGCAAGCGCTACGTCAACCCCAAGTTCGTTCCCTCGCTGGACCTGGACGGCCTGGCTACGGTACTTTAATCAGCGTCAGGCAGCGGAGAGGCGCGGTTCCTGCGTCAGGCTGTAGCAGGTGAACACGCGGTTCAGCGCCGGCAGGGGCGCGACTTCCATCTCGCCGGCGGCCGGCTCCATGATGACCATGGCCACGGTGGCCGAGAGGTTGTCGTGGCTGCCCAGGCGCGGCGGGCGGCAGACGGAATAGGGCAGGCCGAAGTCGTCGAAAAAAGCGTTCTTCAAATCCTGGCGGCTGAGTTTGTCGTGGGTGTTCAGCAGCTTGCGCACGCGCCAGTCGCGGTAATGGCTGTCGGGCGACTGGGAAATGCCCAGGTCCACGAGTTTGCTGAGCGCGACCGGGCTCATCCAGTGGTTGGCATGCACGATGAGGTTGTCGGCGCCGGGGTAAATCGGAAACGATTCATTCGTCGTGCATTCGAAGTCGATGCCGAAACCCTGGGCCATGCCCAGCATGATGTTGTTGGAGCAGGACTTGGGCGTGGCCGCGACGGCTTTCATGGCCAGTGAAAAAATCTCCTGCTCCAGCACCTTGCGGCGTATCAGCGACAGCGGCACGCCCAGCTGTTTGAAGTCGCGGTCCGATTCAAGGTAATTGGCGGTGATGGACACACCCGCGCTGTTGAAGCCGCTGCGGGCCAGCCCGCCGGCCTCGACAAAGGTCAAAAAATCGGGGCCGTTGTCATTGCGCACGCGCAGCACAACGGAGGTCTCGACACACTCGGCGCGCCAGTCCCAGTTCTGCCCGTGCAGCAGGTTTCCGTTGGCGGACCGCTCGGGCAGGATCAGGGCGCCCGTGCAGCCGTCGCCCGGTTCCGCGTCGGCTTGTTTGACTTTTTCGGCGCGCGCCTTGGCCAGAACCTCGGTGCGGGCGTTGATCATCACGATGTCCTGGAAGTCGACGCCCGCACCCTCGGCGATGCCGCGCATCTCGTCGATGTAGTGGGGGGCGAAGTCGCCGATTTCCTTGGCGAAGAAGTCGATCAGCCGCGCGCGCGCTTGCTCGCTGTAGCCCAGGTTGACCAGCGTCTGGCCATACAGGCGCGCGCTGCCGCGCACCCGGCCTGCGGCCTGGCGGCCGTACTGCAGGCCGCGCTCATGCGGGCTGCCGGAAACCGAAATAAAGGGGAATTGCTCGATGTTTGCCATGTTCTGTGCTGCCGTAAAAAGTGCCGGGAAGTTAAATGACGGCCGCCGCAAGGCGTACCTGTCCCTGCCTTGTGCGCTGCGCGCGCATCAAGGCCATTGAGAAAAGGGAAACGCCGAACGCTTACTTGGCGGCCAGCTTCGTATTCCAGAGCAGCGGTTTGCCTTCCCACACCGTGAAGCCGGCCACGCGCTTGCGCACGGCCCAGGAATCGGTCACGTTGTAGAGGATGACCAGCGGCGTCCTGGCGATCATCATCGCGTGCAACTGGTCGAACAGGGCCTGGCGCTTCTTCGGGTCGGCTTCGGTGAAGCTCTGGTCGATCAGCTTTTGCGCGGCCGGGTCGTCCCAGACCTTGCGCGGCTGCTTGGCCTTGGGGCCCGAGAACTGCTCATAGCTCAGGGCCGGGTCCAGGCGCGAGGAATAGGTGAAGGAGCTCAGCTGGTAGTTGCCGCTGTTGTAGCGGTCCAGCTGCGTCGCCCATTCCAGCACCTCGATCTGCGCGTTGATGCCCACGGCCTGCATCATGGCCTGGCTCATCACCGCAACCGAGAAGCTCGGCACATGGGCGCGCTTGTTGGCCTGGATCACGATGGGCTGTCCCTTGTAGCCGGCTTCCTTCAGCAGCTGTTTGGCCTTGGCCGGGTCGTGGCGGTAGCCCTTTTTTTGCGCGGCAGTGTAGAAGGCCGAAGTGTCCTGGATGGCCGAGTTGTTGACGCGGGCCAGGCCTTCGGACGCGGCCGCGACGAGCTGGTTCATGTCCAGCGACAAAGCGATGGCCTGGCGGATGCGCTCGTCCTTGAGCAGCGGGTCGTTGGTCTGCATCAGCAGCGTGTTCTTGCCGGCATCGACGGCGGCGACCACGTTGAGGTTTTTGTTCGCCTTGAGTTCCTGCACGTCGGAAGAGGTGATCTGGCCGGCATCGATGGCACCGGACTGCAGGCCGGCCTTGGAGGTCGACATGTCGGGCACGGTCAGGAACTTGACCTGCTGGACCAGCGGCTTCTTGAGGCCGAGATAGCCGTCGGGCTTGGTTCCGGGGGGCGACTGGTAGTCGGCGAAGGCGCTCAGGGTCACGTACTCGCCGCGCTTCCATTCCTCGAACTTGAAAGGGCCGGTGCCTATCGGCTTGTCCCAGCTGCCGTCTTCCTTGACGGATTTTTTGTTCAGGATGGCCGTCATGCCGCAGTCGGTGCGCGCCAGGTTGTCGAGGAAGACGGCCGAGGGTTTGTCCAGCTGCATGACCACCGTCTGCGCATCGGGCGCGGTGACGGAAGTGACTTTGACGCCGGAGCGGCCGTCAAATTCGCTGAGGCAGCGCCAGTCGGTCTTGGGATCGGTGTAGCGCTTCCAGCTCCACAGCACGTCGGCCGAGGTCATGGGCTCGCCGTTGTGGAATTTCACGTTGGTGCGCAGTTTGAAGATGTAGGTCAGGCCGTCGGGGCTGGTGACGATGGAGCGCGCCAGCAGCGGGCCGACCGTGCCGTTCTCGTGGTACGCGACCAGGCCTTCGACGATATTGAGCACCACGCCGTCAGTGGTGTTGTCGCGGTTCACGCCGGGATTGGTCGAGCGGATGTCGGCCGGCTGCGCAACCACGATTTGCGCCGTCTGGGCCTGCGCCGCGGAACAGGCCGCCAGCACGGCGGCACTCAGGAATTTCAATCGCAGGGAAAGCATGGGAGGCTCCTTAAAAATCAGGCTGGAAGCGGATGTATGGGGTTGATGGCGCCTGCCGGCGCATCGGGTTCGTCAAAACGCCACTTGAGCTGCATGCCGCCCTGGCCGGTGGGCGTCAGCGCGGGAATCGCCGACAGCAGCTTGCGGGTGTAGGCGTGCTGCGGGTTATCGAAAACCTCGTCGCGGCTGCCTTGTTCGATGATCTGGCCGGCCTGCATCACGATCACGCGATCCGCCACCTGCTCGACCACACCGAGGTCGTGGCTGATAAAGAGGCAGGCAAAGCCGTGGCGCTCCTGCAGCTCGGCCAGCAGCGCCAGCACCTGGGCGCGCACGGTCACGTCGAGCGCCGACACCGGCTCGTCGGCGATCACAAAGGCCGGTTCACGTATCAGCGCGCGGGCAATCGCCACGCGCTGGCGCTGCCCACCCGAGAGTTCATGCGCATAACGCTGCGCGTGCTGCGGCTGCAGCCCGACTTCGTCCAGCATCTTCGCCACGCGCGACTGCCGCTCAGTGGATGAAAGACCGAGCACCAGCCGCAGGCCTTCGCCGACCAGCTGTCCAATGCTCATGCGCGGGTTCAGCGAGGAATACGGGTCCTGGAACACCATCTGGCAATTGAGCCGGTAATCGAGCCAGCCCGCATCGCTGCGCGCAATCGAACGGCCGCGAAAGCGGATGTCGCCTTCGGTGGGCTTGATCAGCCCGGCAATCGCGCGGCCCAGCGTGGTCTTACCCGAGCCCGAGCCACCCACCACCGCGACGATTTCGCGCGGCCGCACCACCAGGTCTATGCCGTGCAGCACGCGCTTGGCGGTGGACTTGGCAAAGAGGCGGCGCTTGCCGGGGTAGTCGAAAACCAGCTTGCGCACTTCGATGACGGGCTGCTCGTCGGCAATCGTGCGCGCGGCCTGCCGGCGCGGGATGGCCTCCAGCAGCTTGCGCGTGTAGTCCTGCTTGGGGCCGGCCAGCAGGGCGGCGGTGTCGCCGGCTTCGACGACCTCGCCCTGCTGCATGACGATCATGCGCTGGGTGTAGCGCGCGACCATGGGCAGGTCGTGGCTGATCAGCAGCACGGCGGTGTTGTGTTCGCGCGTGAGGCCGACCATGAGCTCCAGCACGTCGCGCTGCACCAGCGCATCCAGGGCCGTGGTCGGCTCGTCGGCGATCAGCAGTGCGGGCTCCAGCAGCATGACCGAGGCCAGCATCATGCGCTGGCGCATGCCGCCCGAAAATTCATGCGGCCAGGCGGCCAGCGCGGCCTGCGGGTCGGTGATGCCAACGCGCGTGAGCATGGCCAAGGCCTTGTCGCGGCGCGCGGCCGGCGAGAGTTCGGGCCGGTGCAGGGCCAGGCCTTCGTCGAGCTGCCTGCCTATGGTCATCGACGGGTTGAGCGAAGTCATGGGCTCCTGGAACACCATGCCTATGCGCGCGCCGCGCAGCTTGCGCAGACGCGCGTCGCCGGCCGCCGCCATGTCTTCGCCTTCAAACAGGATGCGGCCCGCGCTGCGCACCAGCGGCGGCGGCGTGAGGCCCATGATGGCGCGCGCCGCCTGGGTCTTGCCGCTGCCGGATTCGCCGACGATGCCGACGATTTCGCCGGGTGCGACGGTGAAGGACACATTGCGTACGATTTCACGGCCGCCCTTGCCGATGGAAAGGCTCAGGCCGGAGACATCCACCAGGTTTGTCATTCGATGCCCCTCATGCGCGGATCGAGCAGGTCGCGCACCGCGTCGCCCAGGAAGTTGATGCCCAGCAGCGTGAGCGCGATGCACAGGCCCGGGAAGATGGAAAGATAAGTCGCCTGCGCCATGAAGGGCCGGGCCGCGGCCAGCATATTGCCCCAGGTCGGCGCCGGCGGCGGCACGCCCAGGCCGAGGAAGGACAGCGAGCTTTCCGCCAGGATGACCCAGCCGAACATCGAGGTGGCCAGCACCGTGAGCGGTGCCACGCAATTGGGCAGCACGTGGCGGAACATGGTGTAGAGCTCGGAGTTGCCCAGCACGCGTGAAGATTCGATGAACTCCTTTTCGCGCAGCGACATCACCGTGCCGCGCACGATGCGGGTGACGGAGGGCGTGTAGGCCAGGCCCAGCGCCAGGATGATGCCGTACTTGTTGGCGCCGAAGACGGCCAGCAGCGCCAGCGCCAGCAACAGGCCGGGGAAGGCCAGCAGGGCGTTGATGAAGGCCATGATGATGCGGTCGGTCCAGCCGCGCACAAAGCCGGTCAGCACGCCGATCGCCGTACCTGCGGTGATGGAGAGCAGCACCGTCAGGAAACTGATCCACACGCTGTTGGAGGCGCCGGCCATCAGGCGCGAAAGCTCGTCACGGCCGAACTCGTCGGTGCCCAGCCAGTAAGTGGCGCTGGGCGGCTTCAGGCGCGCCAGGAAGTTGATCTTGAGCGGCTCGTGCGGCGTCCAGAAGAAGGCCAGCACGGCGGCCGCGAGGATCAGGCCCACGATGAAGAGGCCTATCAGGGCCTGCGGGGTGAGAAACTTTTTCATTCCGCGAGCACCCTGGGGTCGAAGATCGGATAGCAGAGATCGATCACCAGGTTGGTGACGACGTAAATCACGGCGACCAGCAGCAGGCAGCCCTGGATGACGGGGTAGTCGCGCGCGAAGATGGCGTCAACCAGCAGGCGGCCCAGGCCGGGAATCGTGAACACGGTCTCGACCACGGCCACCCCGCCCAGCAGGTTGCCCAGCACCAGGCCGATCAGCGTCCAGGTCGGGCCGAAGGAGTTGCGGAACGCATGGTGCACCAACACCGCGCGCTCCGACAGGCCCTTGGCGCGCGCATGCGTGATGTAGTCCAGCCGCAGCACTTCCAGCGTGCTGGCCCTGGCCATGCGGATCAGCACGCCGATCTCATGCAGGAACAGCGTGAGGATGGGCATCAGCAGATACAGCAGGCCGGATTTCCAGTCGCTCATGATGGAGACATAACCGACCACCGGCAGCCATTCAAGCTTCAGGCCGAAGAACAGCAGCAGCAACAGGCCCAGCCAGAAGGTGGGAATCGACACCAGCAGGGTGGCTGTGCCGACCAGCATCAGGTCGGGCAGGCGGTTTTGTTTCCAGGCCGCGATCATGCCGGCCGGCACCGCGACCAGGGTGGCGAAAAGCACCGCGACCAGCACGATTTGCGCGCTGACCAGGAAGCGGCTCAGCACCAGCTGCAGCACGGGTTCGCCGGTGTTGATGGAAACGCCGAGGTCGCCGCCCAGCACGTGGCGGCCCCAGATGCCGAACTGCACCGGCCAGCTTTTGTCGAGGCCGAGCTGGGCGCGCAGGTCGGCCAGGCGCACCGGGTCGGCGAGGTCGCCGAGCAGCAGCTGGGCCGGGTCGCCGGGGATCAGCCGTATCAGCACAAACACCGCGACCGCCACGATCAGCAGGGTCGGTATCGCCATCATGAGGCGGGCCAGCGCGAAACGTAGCATGGTCGGGCTTTCAGGGCTGGGGTGTGGAGGGCATCAGGCTGTGCGCATGTCGGCCAGTACGCCCGCGAGGAAGTCCTGCACCGTGTCGACGCAGGCCAGGCCGTTGTGGGGGACGTTGTCGACCAGGTCCAGGGTGACGCTGACGCCGGCCTGCGCAAAGGACTGGCGCAGGGTTTCCAGCCGCTCGGGCCGCGTGCGCCCGGCGTCGTTGGCGCCGGCCATGTAGAACTTGCCGCCTTCGCGGTGGGTGATCTCCCAGGTTTCCATGTCGGCCTTGCCGACCACCATGTGCACCGGCAGCGCCCTGAGCGCGGGCAGGTTCAGGGGCTTGCCGAAACGCTTTTCGAAATCGCGCACGCCCACCCACCAGTCCTGCTGGAAGTCCAGCAGCGTGACCGAGCCCGGCGCGCCTATGGACAGGGCCCAGAGGCGTTCGGGATGCAGCAGGCCGAAGCGGTTGACGAACTGGCCGCCGCCGGAATAGCCAAAGAGCGCGAATTTGGAAAAATCGCAGCCGAACTTGACAGCCACCTCGTGGACCATGCTCAGCAGGATCTGGTCGTAGCGGATGTCGGCTTCACGCAGGTGCTTGAAGCCGTCGCGGTTGCCGTCGCCCTGCGGGCCGGCCGGGAACAGCGGGCACAGCACGATGCAGTCGTTCCACTTGGCGAAGGCGGCGAAGGCGTCGCGGTATTCGGTGAAAGCGCGGCCCGTGCCGTGCACCACGACCACCAGCTGCATGGGCTGCTTCGAATTGCCCAGGTGCGGCGGAACATAGGTGCAGTAGGAAAAGCGCGGGTCGGTACGCGACGCAAAAATCGTGCTGTGGCCCAGGTCGTAGATCGCGGCGGCACGCTTGTCGCCGAAAGACGGGCTTGACGCCGCTGCGGCATTCGAGGAGAGCACTTCAGACATAAATCACCACCCACAAAAAGAGATTTAAAGCGGCCTGCTGGCCAAGGGTGATGCGCCGTGATGGAGGAGGGCATGAGTCCGTCACACAACCCTGTTAAGGCGGATTGTTCTCCATCCAGTTTAAAAAATATATCTATATTATGTTGTGAGATGATAAAGTTATTCTTTTGTATTGAAGCGAGTCGCGCGTGAGCACCATCCGCTTTTTGAGGACCTTTCTCGCCGTGGCGCAAGGCGGTTCTTTCGCCGCGGCGTCCGACCGCGTCGCGCTCACGCAGGCCGCGGTCGGGCTGCAGATGCGCGCGCTGGAGACCGAACTCAAAGCGGTGCTGTTCGAGCGCTCCGGGCGCGGCGTCGTGCTGTCGGACGCCGGCCGCGCGCTGATCGCCCATGCCGAAAAAATCATCGGCTACTACGACCAGATGCGCGAGGGCCTGGAAGGCGAGGGTGAGATCGCCGGCACGGTGACGGTGGGCTCCATCGTCACGGCCATGGGGCTGCTGTCCAACACGGTGGTCCGCATGAAGCCGCTGTACCCGCGCCTGAATGTGCGGCTGGTCATGCAGGAGTCCAGCGGCCTGGCGCGCAGTGTGCAAAGCGGTGAACTCGATGCGGCCATCTTCGTCGACGACTCGCCGCAGGAGCGCAGGGGCATGCGCTGGACGCCGCTGTACACCGAGCCGCTGACGGTGGTGGCGAGCTCACAGGTCGCGCCGCCGGGCAGCGATTTCAAAAAACTGCTGCGTGAGCAGCCCTTCCTGCGCTTCGACAGGCGCACGCCCAGCGGCATACGCATAGAGCAGACCCTGCGCAAGCTGGGCCTGGCACCGCAGGACTTCCTGGAGCTCAGCTCGCTGTCGGCCATCATCGAGCTGGTGCGCCAGAACGTGGGCATCACCATCGTGCCGCACGTCAAGAACGCCGACTGGGCCAATGACGCGCTGCTGCGCGTGCTGCCGCTGCCGGGCCGGCCCCCGACGCGGCTGATCGGCATGCTGGAGCAGGGCCAACGCGAGCACATCACCTCGGTGATACGCCAGCACCTGGTGCAGCTGCTGGCCGAGAAAAGCGCGGCGCCGGCCGCAAGCCCTTCACTAGCTTCGGCCAGGCCGCGTCAGAAACTTGCGCAACCGCGCTGAACTTTTTCACGGCAGGCCTCTCAGACTCCCTTTTAACGGAGGGAATCCCATGGCTTTTGCCCAGAACGACCAGCTGACTTCACGCGCACTGTCGGTGCTTCGCATTGTTTCCGCTTATTTGCTGATTCAGCACGGCACAGCCAAGCTGCTGGGCTTTCCCCACGTGGCCTATTTCGACGGGCTGCAGGTGATGTCGCTGATTGGCTTTGCCGGCATCCTGGAACTCTTTGGCGGTGCGCTGTTGCTGATCGGCCTCTTCACGCGTCCCGTGGCCTTTGTGCTGTCGGGCCTCCTGGCATTTGCTTATTTCATGGGCCATGCGTCCAAAGGCTTTGTGGCATCGCCCATGCTGAATGGCGGCGAGTCGGCTGTGTTGTTCTGCTTTGTCTTCCTGTTCTTTGCCGCTGCCGGCGGCGGCGCCTGGAGCGTGGACGCGCTCCGTTCGCGGAAGTAAGACACCGGCGCAAGCCGGGGCTGCTTCACGAGGCCTTGTCTGCTGTTTGTCTGATCGCTGGCGAGCCTGAACCCGCGGTCTGCCGCGAGGTCAGCAGGCATAGCGCGGGCGCTATGGTGAAAACGGCGAACAGCCATTGAGCCGCGCCGGCCGTCCCCGGCAAACCGCCGGGGCTGCTCAGCCCGCCCAGGTTGGCCAACATGCCGGCCAGCGCCGCGCCCATGGCCGTGGCAAACAGCTCCACCGTCATGATGGAAGAGGCCGCAAGGTCTTCTTCGCCCTGCGGCGCGATCTGCAGCACACGGGTGCTCAGGTGCGGCCAGGCGATGCCCACGGCAAAGCCCACGGCCACCATGGCGATGCAGATCGGGGCCAGCACTTGCCAGCTGCCGTCGCTGGGCGAGGGCATCAGCACCGCCATGCCCACCAGGCCCGCGAGTGCCAGCACCGGTGCGACGCGGATCGCCAGCCTGGCCCGGCTGCCGGTAGCGCTGGAGCTGATGAGTGAACCCAAGGTCCAGCCCGCCGACATGATGGCGGCGAGGTAGCCGGAGGCGAGCGGCGTCTGCGCATGCAGCACCTGGAAAAACAGCGGCGAAAAAATCTCCGTGGACGTGACCATCATGGCCAGCAGCGCCATTGCGAGGTAGAGCGCGCCCAGCGTTCCGGGGCGAAAGGCGTCTTTAGGCAGCAAACGCTTGGCGGCGCGCTTGTCGACCATGACCAGCAAGGTACTGAGCGCTATCGCGACTGCCACGCCCCCGGCATTCCAGGCCACCTGCGGGCTGACGCTGCCGGCGGACACCGCAAACACCGCGCCGGCCAGCAAAAAGAGCTGCGCCCAAGGCACCGGCGATGCCGGGCTGCTGGGGGTGTTGCGCCGCGGAATCACGCTGACGGCCAGCAGCGTGAACAGCGCCGCCGCCGGAATCAGCGCGCCAAAGGCCATGCGCCAGGCGTCCATCTGGGCAAACACACCGCCTATGGCCGGCCCGACCAGTGTGGCCACGCCCCACATGCCCGACAGCAGGCCAATCGCCCGGGACCACAAGGCTTCGTCATACAGCAGGCGGATCATGGCGTAGGGCAGGGCCAGCAGCAGGCCGCCGCCAAAGCCCTGCACCACGCGCCCGCCCAGCATGACGGGCATGGACGGCGCCAGCGCGCAAGCCAGCGAGCCCAGGGCAAAGATCGCGGCGCCGAGCACATAGGCAAAGCGCGGCCCGAGCTTGCCCAGCACCTGCGTCGCCATGGCGGCGCTGATGATGGAGGCCACCACAAACAGCGCTGTGTTCCAGGCATAGAACTCGAGCCCGCCGATGTCGCGCACGACGGACGGGAGAATGGTGGTGCCTATGTAGAGGTTGATGGCATGCAGGGCCACGCCACCGACCAGGGCCAGCGTGCGCACGGCGTTGACGCCGGTCAGCAGGGCTGCCCAGCCCGTGGGTGGGCTGTTCATGCCAGCGCTTCAGGCCCGAAATGCAGGCCGTCGAGCTTGTCGGGGTTGCGCATGATGTAGATGTTGGTGGCCTTGCCTTCGTCGTTGTAGGCGAAGGTGATGGCCGCGGCGATTTCGCCGTCGTTCGCGCGCAGCTGGATGGCGCGGCCGCCGTTGATCTCGCAGGGCAGCCACTCGTAGGCGGCCCAGTAGCGCGCCAGCTGGGTGGCGATGAGGGTGAGCACGCTGCCCTTGCCCTGAAACACGCCGTCGATGGAGCTGACCTTGCCGCCGCTGTCGGCGCACACGGCGATGTCGTCAGACAGCAGCCCGGCGAGTGCCTCGGTGCTGCCGGCGCTGATGGCTTCACGGAAAGCGCTGAGCAGGTCGTCCTGCACCTTGGGCGGCGTCACGTGCCGCACCTTGCCCTGGGCGATGTTGGTGCTGGCGCGTGAGACCAGCTTGCGGCAGGCGGCTTCTTCCATGTCCAGCATCTCGGCGATGTCGGGATAGGGTGTTTCAAAAATCTCGTGCAGCAGGTAGGCCGCGCGTTCTTTTGGCGTGAGCCGCTCCAGCAGCAGCAAAAAAGCCATGCTCAGGGACGAGGCCAGCAACGCGTGGGTTTCGGGCGTTTCGTCAGTGCGGGTCTGGATCGGTTCGGGCAGCCAGGTGCCGACATAGTCGACCCGGCTGCGCTGGGCGTCGCGCAGCATGTCTATGCAGTGCCGCGTGCAGATGGTGGTGAGCCAGGCGGCCGGCGTCGCGATGCTGGCGTGGTCGGCCGCCAGCCACTTGATGAAGACGTCCTGCACGGCGTCTTCGGCATCGGCCCGCGAACCGAGGATGCGGTAGGCCAGGCCGAACAGATGCCTGCGCCTTTCTTCAAACACGGCGGTGGGGTCGATGTTTTCCATGACGAACCTTAGTGTGCAGAGACCTGGATGCGGTTCCAGAGGTTGATCTGGCCGATGTTAGCGGTCAGCGCGCCGATTTCCTTGTCGGTGAACGATTGGCGCAGGCGGCCGCGCAGGCTGGCGTAGTCGGTCTTGTGGTCGAGCGTGGTCAGGGCTTCCGTCCAGGCCAGGGCGGCTTTCTCGGCTTCGCTGAAGTCGTTGACGTGGGCCCAGACGACGAGGCGGTCCAGCCTGTCGTTGCTTTCGCCGTCTTCACGGGCTTCGCGCAGGTGCATCTTCACGCAGAAGGCGCAGCCGTTGATTTGCGAGGCGCGCAGGTGGATCAGGTGCTGAAGTTTTTTGTCGAGTCCCTGGGCGGCTATGGTTTCACTGACCTTGAGCAAGGCGGGGAAAACGTCGGGAATGGCGAGGTCAATGCGGACGGGAGCGGTGTTGGCAGCGGTAGCGGCAGTGGCAGTCATGGTGGTTTCCTTTAAAAAACGTTTAAAAGTTGGATGTCACACCGTATTGACGATCCAGCTTTGCCGTTTGTGACGCCACCCCCAAAAAAGATGAAATCCATGAAAAATCGCCTGAATCCCAGGGGGAGTCAGGCGATGTTCGGGGACATGGAGTGAATTGATGAATCGACTAGCGAGCCGCCAGCAAGGCATTCATGGCCGAGTAGTCGAGCTTGGGGCCCAGCAGCGGCGACAGGTCTTGTTTGAGCAAGGCCTCGACGCTGGTCCGGGCGTGTTCATAGGCCACCTGGAAAGGGGCAGGCCCCACGCTGAGGCGCCGCACGCCGGCCGCCTGCAGCGCGGCGACGGCCGGCAAGCCGGGCATGGCCATCAGGTTGAGCGGCATGCTGACGGCCGCGCAGATTTCTTCCACTTCGGGTATGGCCGTGAGGCCGGGCACAAAAGCGCCGTCGGCGCCGGCCTGCTGGTACAGCTTCAGGCGGGCGATGCTGGCCTGGGCCGGGGTGCTATCGACTTTCAGCTTGCGCAGGTAGACGTCGGTGCGGGCATTGACGAACAGCGGCGTGCCTTTGAGCGCTGTTCGGATGGCGCGTATTTTTTCCATCAGCAGCGCAGGCGCGCCGCTTCCGTCTTCGAGGTTGATGCCCACAGCACCGGCCGACGCCACCGCGGCTGCCAGCCGTCCCACCTCGGCCGGGTCGGTGCTGTAACCGTCTTCCATGTCGACAGTCAGCGGCACCTTCAGGACACGGGTGATGTTGCTGACCGCATGCAGCAGTTCGTCCGGCGGCAACGCGCCGCCGTCGGCATAACCGCAAGCCCAGGCGAGCGAAGCGCTGCTGGTGGCCACGGCCGCGGCGCCGGATGCTTCAAAGAGTTTTGCGCTGGCTGCGTCCCAGGCGTTGGGCAACAGCAGGATGTTGCCGGGTGCCTGATGGAGTTGCAAAAACTGCGGGTGGTGAAGGGCTCGCATGGTATCTCCGCTGGGGAAAAGAAGAAGGGTGTACAGCTTAGCAAGCCGCGTCGGCATTAGCGGCTGTTAGCGGCCATTTCCAGACCTATATATCTCGGCGGAATTCGACCTCAAAACGGGCCAGCCCTGTGTATTCAAATGTCACCGTCTGATCGGCCGGCACCGTCAGCACGCCGGCATAGGAGCCGGTGATGACGGCCTGTCCGGCCTTCAGGCCCGGGCCGCGCTCGCGCAGAAAATTCGCCAGCCAGTAAAGCGGCGCGCGCGGGTGTCCGTTGGGGTGTTTGGCCTGGGCTGTTTGCCGGGGTCCGTTGCCGGCCTGCCAGCTCAGTTCAAAGGCCGCGGCCTCGGGCGCCGCCAGCTCAGGTCCCAGCCACAGGCCGTTGTTGACCAGGCCGTCGGCCAGCATCTCGGGGAAAGGCAGGCCGCTGGGGTCGGCATAGCGGCTCGCGCAGATTTCGAGTGCGGCATGTACCGCGCCCACCGCCGCATCGATCTCGGCCTCGGTATAGGGCTGCTCACGCGCGGGCAAATCTTTGGCCAGCACGAAGGCAAGCTCGGGCTCGACTTTCACGCTGTCCTCCCTGTCTGCGGGAAAAGCCACGGTACAGATAGCGGCGCGGCTGATGGCGGGCCGGTAGATCGGCGCCATCACGAGCTTGCCGGGGCTGGGCGGCGAGGCCTTCCAGCCGCCCACCGCCTGGCCCAGGCCGAGGGTGACGGCCTGCTGCACCTGCCAGGCGTCTTCGAGGTCCAGCGGGCGGCAGCTTTCGGGCAGGCGCGGGCCGGGCTGGCCGCTGTTTCGCCGGGCGGTCAACTCCGTGGCGGCCTGCGTGATCTGTTCAGGGGTGAGGGGCATATTGATCAGGGAGTGGGGTGGGGCTGCCCATGAGGGCGGGGGCATTTCAGTGTAGCGGCGCCGGCGGCCTTCCGTCCCCTGTAGTATTGGCGGCCTGGGCCCGATTTTGGGCGCACCGTTCCCTTCCGCAAACCCCATTCCTTCATCATGAAAAACTCCTTGAGCCTTGCTTCCGCCCTGCCTGTTGATGCCGCCGATGCCCTGCTGGTCGGGCGCGTGTGGGTAGAGGGCACCGGGCCCGTGCTGGCGCTGGTCACGCCCGACAGCGTCTTCGACCTGTCCAGCGTGGCCGCCACGGCCAGCCAGCTGCTGGAACTACCCGGTGTGGCCAAGGCCGTGCGCGCCGCCGCGCCCTCGCTGCCGCGCCTGGCGGGCACGGCCGAGGTGCTGGCCAATTCCGCGGCCGATGCGCGCAAGCCTGCGCTGCCCTGGCTGCTGGCGCCTTGCGACCTGCAGGCGCTCAAGGCGGCCGGCGTGACTTTTGTCGCCTCCATGCTGGAGCGCGTGATTGAAGAGCAGGCGCGCGGCGACGCCAGCAAGGCCGAGGCGGTGCGCAAGGCCGTGGTCGGCGTGATCGGCGACAACCTCAGCAGCATCAAGCCCGGCTCGCCCGAGGCGGACAAACTCAAGGAAGTGCTGATCGCCCAGGGCGTGTGGTCGCAATACCTGGAAGTCGGCATAGGCCCCGACGCCGAGATCTTCACCAAGAGCCAGCCGCTGAGCGCGGTGGGCACTGGCGCTGAAGTCGGCATACACCCGCACAGCCACTGGAACAACCCTGAGCCCGAGATCGTGCTGGCTGTCAATTCGCGTGGCGAGACGGTGGGTGCGGCGCTGGGCAACGATGTCAACCTGCGCGACTTCGAAGGCCGCAGCGCGCTGCTGCTGGGCAAGGCCAAGGACAACAACGCCTCCTGCGCCATCGGCCCCTTCATCCGCCTGTTCGACGACAAGTTCAATATTGCCCACGTGCGCCGCAGCGACCTGAACATGACGGTGACCGGCCCCGAGGGTTTTGAGATGAAGGGCGGCAGCTCGCTGAGCAAGATCAGCCGGGACCCGCTGGACCTGGTGGCACAGGCCATAGGCGCCAACCACCAGTACCCGGACGGCTTCATGCTCTTCCTGGGCACCATGTTCGCGCCCACGCAGGACCGTCACGGCCCCGGCCAGGGCTTTACCCATGTGGTCGGTGACGTGGTCACGGTGGCCACGCCGCAGCTGGGCAGCCTGGTCAACCGCGTCACCACTTCCGACAAGGCCGCGCCCTGGACCTTCGGTATCTCGGCGCTGATGAAAAGCCTGGCGAAACGAAAGCTGATCTAAGGCAAGGAGGTAACCGGCATGCACACTTCCGCACTCGTGTTGTTTTCCGGCGGGCAGGACTCCACCACCTGCCTGGCCCTGGCGCTGTCCAAATACGAACGCGTCGAGACCGTGGCCTTTGACTACGGCCAGCGCCACAAGGTGGAACTGGAGGCGCGCCTCAATGTGCTGCGTGAAATCAAGCAGCAGTTTCCGCAGTGGGCCCACAAGCTCGGCGAAGACCATTTGCTGGACCTGGCGGTGCTGGGACAGGTCAGCGACACCTCGCTGACCCGCGACGTGGCCTTCAAGATGGAAAGCTCGGGCCTGCCCAACACCTTTGTGCCGGGGCGCAACCTGCTGTTCCTCACGCTGGCGGCGGCGCTGGCCTACCGGCGCGACCTGCAGGTGCTGGTCACCGGCGTCTGCGAAACCGATTTTTCAGGCTACCCCGACTGCCGCGACGACACCATGAAGGCCATGCAGCTGGCGCTGTCGCTGGGCATGGACAAGCGCTTCCTGATCGAAACGCCGCTGATGTGGATAGACAAGGCGGATACCTGGCGGCTGGCGCATGACATTGGTGAGAAGTCAGGCGAGCCGGGCGGCGGCGAGGCGCTGGTGAAACTGATCGTGGAGCACACCCACACCTGCTACCTGGGTGATCGTGTGCACCGCCATGCGTGGGGTTATGGGTGTGGGACGTGCCCGGCTTGTGAGCTGCGGGCGCGGGGCTTTGAACGGTATACGGCAAGCGCCACCTGAGTTGCTCTTGCTCCTTCCCCCGCTGGGGGAAGGCTGGGATGGGGGCTGTTTGATCTGGCCGGCAGGTTGATGAATCGCACGCCGCTGGCCCCCATCCCCACCTTCCCCCAGCGGGGGAAGGAGTCAAATCAGGTCCGCACCAGGCTTTCGACGACACACCGCGACACCACGGGCGGCTCCTCGCCAATGTGAAACGCCAGCTTGCGCTCCCGCAGCGCCACGTCGCTGGCGGTGACGCGGTCGAAGCGGCGCAGGTGTTCGGTCCAGGATTCGTCGACGATCTGCTCGACAAAGCGGCCGGGGCGGTTCACGTCGCGCAGCAGTTCCCACTCGAGCGCGCCCTGGCGCAGGCGGCTGCGGCGGCTTTCCTGCATCAGCGCGCGGAAGTCGTCGGCGCGCGCCGGGTCCACCAGGTATTCAATCGTCACCACCACATTGCCCACGCCGGGCGGCTCTTCGGCCACGGGCGCCTTGAACTGGCGCGAGGGCGTCATGTCTTCCTCGATGCTGAGGTCGGACACCAGGTGCTTTGCCACCAGCATCACAGCGGTGCCGCTGGCGGCGGCGACTAGCAGGCCGGTGGAGACCCTGCTCAGCGTGGCCACCTGGCCCCACAGCGCGGCGCCGGCGGCGCTGGCGCCCATGATGGCCATCTGGTACATCGACATGCCGCGGGCGCGCACCCAGTCGGGCAGCGCCAGCTGGGCCGAGACGCTGAGCGAATTGGCGCAGGTGATCCAGGCCATGCCGTTGAGCGCCATGGCCGGTACCGCCACCCAGGCGTTGGGCGCATAGGCCATGGCCGCCATGGAGACCGACTGCAGCATCGTGGAGCGCATCACCAGCACGTCGCGCGGCATCATCTGGCGCAGCCGCGGCAGGTTGAGCGCGGCGACGATGGCGCCGGCGCCCATGGAGGCCAGCAGCAGCGTGAAGGTGCCGGCATCGCCGCCGTGCAGGCCGCGCGCCACCAGCGGCAGCAGGGCCAGCAGGGCGGTGGAATGGAAAAAGAAGATGGCGATGCGCAGCAGCACCGCGCGCAGGCGCGCCGACTGGCCGACGAACTGCAGGCCCACGCGCATGGCGCTGACCAGGCGCTCGCGCCCCAGCGGGCTGGGCGCGTGGTCGCGCCGCCAGCGCATGATGACAAAGCCCGAGACTACCGACAGCACGGCGTTGAGCACAAAGACGTATTCAGTGCCGGCGCCGGCGATCAGCGCGCCGGCCACCAGCGGGCCGACGATGCGCGAGGCGTTCATGGAGACGCCGTTGAGCGCCAGCGCGGCGGGCAGCTGCACGCGCGGCACCAGTTCCGGCACGATGGCGGCGAACACCGGCCAGCGCATCGCCAGGCCCACGCCGTTGGCAAACGTCAGCGCCAGCAGCAGGGCGGGCGTCATGACACCCGAGATCACCGTGATGGACAGCAGCGTGGCCACGCCGGCCACCCAGAACTGCGTCATGATGAAGTAGCGGCGCCGGTCCAGGATGTCGGCGAGCGCCCCGCTGGGCAGGCCCAGCAGGAACACCGGCAAGGTGGAGGCCGACTGCACCAGCGCCACCCAGATCGGCGAGGTGGTCATGGAGGTCATCATCCAGGCCGCCGCCACGTCGTTCATCCACATGCAGATGTTGGCGACCAGCCAGGTGCTCCACAACATGCGGAACACCGGGCGCTTGATGGGCGCCCAGGCGGAGAGGTCTGTGGGCTCCGGCGCAGCCGGCTTGGACATTTCTTCAGGCATTCGCGGCGCTTCCTCCAGGGAGCTGGCTGGCTGTCAGGCGGTACAGGGCAGCTGAGCCCGGGGGCTGCTTCTCCAGCGTCCACTGCTTGTCGTGGAAGGCGGCGACATTGGGCCGGTGGGCAATGGAGATGATGGAACCCCCTGACGATTTCACAAGCGCGAGCAGGCGCTCGTACAGCGTTTTTTCGGCGGCTTCGTCGAGTGCGCTGGTGGCTTCGTCGGCAAAAATCCAGCTCGGTTTTTTCAGCAACACGCGCGCAATCGCCAGGCGTTGCTGCTCGCCGCCGGAGAGTTTCTGGCTCCAGGCATCTTCCTCGTCAAGCCGCGCGGCCAGGTCGGGCAGCAGGGCTTCTTCAAGTGCCTGCTTGAGGGCCTCGTCGCTGTAAGCCGCGGCGGGCTCCGGGTAGGCCAGCGCATCGCGCAGGGAGCCATTGGGGAAATAGGGGCGCTGGGGAATGAACATCGCGTTTGCAGGTTTCGCGATGTTGCCGTTGGCAAAAGGCCATATACCGGCGAAGGCGCGAAACAGGGTTGACTTGCCGCTGCCCGATGGGCCCTTCAGTAGGATGTGGTCGCCGGGGTGGGCCTTCAGCGACATGTCCGCCAGCAGCGCGGCACCCGTGGGCAGCGTGAGGTTGAGGCCGGTGGCTTCAAGCTCGGTTGATGGTGTGGTGACAAGCGCTTCATTGTCTTTTGTCTGCGCGATCATGCTGTCTTCAAAACTGGTCAGGCGGTCGGTGGTGGCGCGCCAGCTGGCGAGCGTGTCGTAGTTGTCCACAAACCAGCTCAGCGAATCCTGGACCTTGCCGAAGGCAGAGGAAATCTGGATAAGCTGGCCGAGCTGGATCGCCCCGCTGAAGAAGCGAGGTGCGGCGACAAAGAAGGGAAAAATTACGGCGGCCTGGCCGAAGAAGCTCTGGAACCAGATGAGTTTTTTGTTGGCGCGTATCAGGTTCAGGTAATTTGCCAGCACTGTCGAGAATCGCCCGTCGAGCTGGCCGCGTTCCACAGCCTCGCCATGATCCAGCGCGATGGGCTCGCTGTATTCCCGAACCCGTACCAGATGATGGCGAAGGTTGGCCTCGTAGCGCTGCTGCATGAAGTTGAGCTTGATCAGCGGCCTGCCGATGTAATGAGCCAGCACACTCCCGACCAGGCAATAGGCGACCGCGGCCCAGACCATGTAGCCTGGGATGCTGTAGCTGCTGCCGCCCAGGGTGAACCCAAACGGACCGGACAGTGTCCAGAGGATGCCGACAAAACTGACCAGCGTCACGACCGCGTTGAGCACGCCCATCGTCAATGAAATCGTGGACGTGGTGAAAGAGTGCACGTCTTCCTGGATCCGCTGGTCCGGGTTGTCGGGGCTGGCGTTGATGTCGATGGCAGCCGAATAACGCGCGAGCTCCATCTTGTAGAAAGCCTGGTGTGACAGCCAGCGGCGCAGGTAGTCGCGTGTCATCCAGGCGCGCCAGCGCATTTGAAGCAGCTGGGTCAGGTAGAACTTGTAGACGGCAATGATGATCGCGCCAAAGGCGAGGTAGCTGAAGCGGCCCATCTGCTGCCAGAAGACAGTCTGGTCGCGTTTTTCAAGCGCGTCGTAAAACACGCGGTACCAGTCGTTGAACTGCACCGCCATGTAGACCGTGCCGAGGTTGAGCAGCACGATGGCCAGCAGCAGGCCGCGTGCTTTCCATTTTTCTTCGGAGCGGAAATAGGGCGCGGCCAGCGCCACTACGCGCCCCACCAAACGCCGGAAAGCGCTGAGTTTGGCGAACAGGCCGGAGGCGGGTGTCTGGGTCATGGTGGACATCTTTTTGTTTTCAGATTCAGGAAAGCTGGTTCGAAACGCCGCTGGCCACATGGCCCGAGGGCACGTGCTGGGCGGCGGAATGGACGTGGCCGGTCTGGTCGTCAAAGAAGAAGTCGGGCTCGAACTCGCGCAGGAACTCGCCCTTGGCCAGGCCGCCCAGGAACATGGCCTCGTCGACCTCGATGTTCCACTCCATCAGCGTGCGGATGGCGCGTTCGTGCGCCGGGGCGCTGCGCGCGGTGACCAGCGCGGTGCGTATGCGCATGTGCGAGGTGCCGACCTGCTGCAGCCGGTGCAGCGCTTCGAGCAAGGGCTTGAAGGGGCCGGCCAGCAGCGGCTGCGAAGCCTTGTCGCGCTCATGCTGCTGGAAGGCGGAAAGGCCCTGGGCCTGGAACACGCGCTCGGCCTCATCGGAGAACAGCACCGCGTCGCCGTCGAAGGCGATGCGCACTTCGTTGGGGTGGGCGTCACTGGCGCGCACCGAATGGGGGTAGACCTGCGCGGCCGGCACGCCGGCGGCCAGCGCGTCGCGCACGTCGCTCAGGTGAGCCGACAAAAACAGGTTGGCGTGCAGGGGCTTGAGGTAGCGCCAGGGCGCTTCGCCGCGGTTGAAGGTGCCGCGCTCAATCTTGAGGCCGTAGTGCTGGGCCGAGCGGAATACGCGCATGCCCGAGACCGGGTCGTTGCGCGAAAGGATCACGACTTCCACACGCTGCGCGGGCGCCGCGGGGCTGGCGGCTTCGCCGGCGCTTTCGGGGGCATCGTTGAAGGCCAGCAGCTTTTTGACGAGCGAGAAGGCGACGCCGGGCTTGGCCGGCACGTCCAGGCGTTCGAGCTGCAGCTTCATGTAGGCCGCGTCTTTTTTGACGCCGGGCGGCGGTGCGGCCGTCATGCCGGTTTCAAAGACGAGGTTTTCTTCCTCGAAATCAAACAGCGCGCGCGACGAAATCGCCACCACGAGCTGACCATCCAGGGTTGCTGCCATTTTTTTGTGCCTTGTCTGGGTTTTAAGAGGGGGTTTCCAGCTCGAGTGTGCACCATTGCCCGTAGGCCGGCGCTTCAACAGGCCACTCGTCGGCCCTGGTGATCTGACGCGTGCCGCGCGCGATCAGTTCCACGGCACGTATGACACCGGCGTGCGTGATCCACAGGGTGTCTGCCTGGCCCCGCAATTCATCGAAGGCCGAGGCGACACGTGCCATGACCTGGCTTGTGCTTTCACCGCTGCCGCCCACGGCGTATTCGGCGAAGCCGTCTGTCCAGGATTGCAGTTCTGTGGGGGCGATGTCCCGCCAGGCTTGGCCTTCCCAGGCGCCGAAGTTGATTTCCTGAAGCCGTGGGTCGCTGCTGCAGGCCAGGTCGGGCCGGAGTTCGCGCAGGGCTTGCGCGAGTTGAGCGCATCGCTGCAAGGGGGAATGGGCAACGCGGGTGTCGGCTGGAAGCAGCTTGGCCAGTGCCTGTGCGCATTCTGCGGTGGCGGCAACATCGGCTGCCACCTCCTGCCGGCCGTAGCAGATGCCGGGATCTATCAGGGGGTTTGCGTGGCGGACCAGCCAGAGTCTCATGGCTTGGTGGCCGTCCTGGTCACAGGCTGATCGCGAGGCCGAAATAAAACGCGATTTCGCACACCTGCTGGGTGGCGCCCAGGCAGTCACCGGTAAAACCTTGCAGCCGGCGTTTGAACATCCGCCCCATCCACAGCAGGGCCAGGAGGGCAAAGCTGCAGGCGACGATCAGGTTCAGGGCGTCCAGCGCAAGGGCGGCCAGGGCGAGGGCGACAAAACACCAGGCAAAGCCGACCAGCAGGGCGCCCGGCGAGATCTGGTCGGCCAGCGGTTTGGACTTGGAGGCGGCCGTGTCGCCGGCGTGCGGCAGCAGGTAGATCAGCAGCAGCGGCAGGCCGCGCGAGACGACGTGGCCCGTCCACAGCGCGGCGCAGATGTACCAGCTCGCAAAGGGCGCTTCTTCCCAGCCGGTGGGCGCGCCCTCGACCGAACCGAGGATGGCCAGCAGCGAGACCTTGGCGAGCACGGCCAGCACCAGGGCCATGGCGCCGAAGGCCCCGACGCGCGAGTCCTTCATGATCTGCAGCGCGTGCTCCCTGTCGTGGCCGCCGCCCAGGCCGTCGGCTGTGTCGGCCAGGCCGTCTTCATGAAAGCCGCCGGTCAGCAGCACGGTGGCGGCGGTGGACAGCGCGGCGGCCACCAGCGGCGTGAAGGTGGTGTCGGGCAGCAGGGCCTGCACCAGGGCGTACAGGGCGGCGGCAAAAGCGCCGGCCAGGATGCCGACGCCGGGGAAGTGTCCGGCGCTGGCGCGCAGCAGTTCGGGGCTGTAGCCCACCCAGTCGGCCAGCCGCCCGGTGATGGGGATGCGGGTGAAGAACTGGACGGCGAGCAGGTACTCGCGGATGAACTGGGCGATGGCGGTCATGCGGTGCCCCTTGCGGTTCAGGCGTCTTCGCGGCCGCTCACGCCGGCGGAGTCAAAGCTGGCCATCTCGTTGAGGAAACCGGCCGCCGACTGCAGCAGCGGCCAGGCCAGCAGCGCACCCGTGCCTTCGCCCAGGCGCAGGCCCAGGTCCAGCAGCGGATCGGCCTGGAGGTGGGCCAGCAGCAGGCGGTGGCCGTGTTCTTCCCCGCGGTGGCAAAACACCATGTAGTCCTGTACGGCGGGCGCCAGGGCCCTGGCCGCCAACGCGGCGGCGCCGGCGATGAAGCCGTCAACCAGCACGACGCGGCGCTCGCTCGCGGCCTGCAGCATGGCGCCGGCCATCATGGCGATTTCAAAGCCGCCCAGGGCGGCCAGCGCATCCAGGGGCTGGGTGGCGCCGGCATGGCGGGCCAGTGCCTGTGCCAGCACCTGGCGTTTGTGCGCAAGCTGGGCGTCGTCCAGGCCGGTGCCACGGCCCGTGGCCTCATCTATGCCGACGCCCGCCAGGCGCGCGAACAGCAGGGCGGCGGCGGAGGTGTTGGCAATGCCCATCTCGCCGAAGGCGACGGCATTGCCGGGCAACTGGCGCACGATGTCCATGCCGGCCTGCAAGGCGGCGCGCGCCTGCGCGGCCGTCATGGCGGGCTCGTGGCGGATGTTGCGTGTGCCGGGCGCGATCTTGCGCTGCAGCAGCTGCGGGTGCGGCGCGAGTTCGGCCGCGACGCCGGCGTCCACCACTTGCAGCGCAAAACCGTGCTGGCGCGCGAAGACATTGATGGCGGCGCCGCCGGCCAGCATATTGCCGACCATCTGCACCGTGACGGCCTGCGGGTAGGCGGAAACGCCTTCGGCGGCGATGCCATGGTCGGCCGCGAAGACCACCATCTGGGGTTCGCGCAGCGTGATGGTTTCACTGCGCTGGACCAGGCCCAACTGCAGCGCCAGGCTTTCGAGCCGGCCGAGCGCGCCCAGCGGCTTGGTCTTGTGGGCGATCTTGTGCCGCAGCCTGGCCTCCAGCGGGAGGTCGGCGGTGGGCTCAATCGCGGGCAGGATCAGGGGTGGAAAGTCGGGAGCGTTCATCGGTGATCAGCTTGAGGCAGGCGGGGCAGAAGCAGGACGGCGCGTTGCCTTCGGCCCGCGCGGGACGTTCACTGGGAACAGGCATGAGGTGAGGCAGTTTGACGCACCAGCATTCGGCATCACCCGCCACCATGCCGCAGCGCAGGCCGGCGCCGCAGCGCGGGCACACCGAGGTGTTGGCCGGGGCGGGCTTTGCCGGGGGTGCGCCTTGTGCATTCATGGCGGTTGTGCCGGGGTCAGCTTTGCAGGAAAAGCCGGTAAACCGGGTTGGCGGTTTCCTCGACGTGGGGGTAACCCAGGGTGTCGAGGAAGTCCTTGAAGGCTTTGTTGTCGGCCTTGGGCACCTGCAGGCCCACCAGGATGCGGCCGTAGTCGGCGCCCTGGTTGCGGTAGTGAAAGAGGCTGATGTTCCAGCCCGGCCGCATGCTCGAGAGGAACTTCATCAGCGCGCCGGGCCGCTCGGGGAAGATGAAGCGCAGCAGGCGCTCGTCTTTGGACAGCGCGCTGTGCCCGCCGACCATGTGGCGTATGTGTTCCTTGGCGAGCTCGTCGTGCGTGAGGTCCAGGGTCTTGAAGCCGTGCCGCGAGAAATTGGCGGCGATCTTGGCGCTTTCTCCCTTGGCCGAGGTGGTCAGGCCGACGAAGACATGGGCTTTGGCGTCGTCGTTGATGCGGTAGTTGAACTCGGTCACGCTGCGCGGCCCGCCGGGCAGCTCGCCGATGACTTCGCAAAAGCGCCGGAAGCTGCCGCGCTCTTCGGGAATCGTTACGGCGAACAGGGCTTCGCGCTCTTCACCGACCTCGGCGCGCTCGGCGACGAAGCGCAGGCGATCGAAGTTCATGTTGGCGCCGCACAAAATCGCGGCGTAAGTCTCGCCCTTGGTCTTGTGCGTGGCCACGTACTGCTTGACGGCGGCCACGGCCATCGCGCCCGAGGGCTCGACGATGCTGCGGGTGTCGACGAACACGTCCTTGATGGCGGCGCAGACCGCGTCGGTGTCGACGGTGATGAACTCATCGACCAGCTCGCGGCTGATGCGGAAGGTTTCCTCGCCCACCAGCTTGACGGCCGTGCCGTCGGCGAACAGGCCCACGTCGCTCAGGGTGACGCGCTTCTTCGCGCCGACCGACTGCAGCATGGCGTCGGAGTCGTTCATCTGCACGCCGATGACCTTGATCTCGGGGCGCACGGCCTTGATGTAGTTGGCCACGCCGGAGATCAGCCCGCCGCCGCCTATGGCCACGAACACGGCGTCCAGCCGGCTGGAGCCCAGGCTTTGCAGCTGCATGAGGATTTCCATCGCGATCGTGCCCTGGCCGGCGATGACATCAGGGTCGTCGAAGGGGTGGACGAAGGTCAGGCCCTGCTTCTTTTCGAGCACCACGGCGTGCGCGTAGGCGTCCGAATAACTGTCGCCGCGCAGCACGACCTCGCCGCCCAAGGCGCGAACCGCGTCGACCTTGAGTTGCGGCGTGGTGGTGGGCATGACGATGACGGCGCGCGTGCCGAGCTTTTGCGCGCTGAGCGCCACGCCTTGCGCGTGGTTGCCGGCCGAGGCGCAGATCACGCCTTTCTTGAGCTGGGCCGGGCTCAGGTGCGCCATCTTGTTGTAGGCCCCGCGCAGCTTGAAGCTGAACACCGGCTGCTGGTCTTCGCGCTTGAGCAGCACGGTGTTTTTCAGGCGCAGGCCCAGGTTTTTGGCGGGCTCAAGGCTGGATTCCACGGCCACGTCATAGACCCGTGCCGTGAGAATCTTTTTCAGGTAGTCGGCGGGGGTGAGCGGCTTGCCCGATGGGGCTGTTTTGGGGAGGCTTTTGGCGGTTTTGGTCGGGGTGGGCATGTTTTTCTCGCAGCCTGACATCATAGTGGCGCGAGAAAAAGCGCCGCAATGAGCCGGCACGCAATCCGGTGACCCAAGAAAAAAGGCCCAGACCTTGCGGTCTGGGCCTGTAAATCCACCCTTAGAGGAGGTGGAGGAGACAACCAGTGGCACCAAATACCTTGTGACGCCGTGGGCGATCAGTATTGATGCGATGATTTCAGTATAGCGGAGCGATGTTGCGCTGCACAATATCTTGTGGCGCAAACTCGACATTTTTCACGGTTTAGTTATAAATTTTATGCATAAGGAGTGGGGTTTATGGAATGCACGGTGAGCTGGACGGGCAACAGCGCCAATACGGGATCGCGCTCGAACATGAGCTTCCTCGCCGAAACCGGCAGCGGCCACACCCTGGTGATGGACGGCGCGCCCGACGCGGACAAGCCTGAAAACGGCGGCGCCAACCTGGCGCCCCGACCCATGGAGACCGTGCTGGCCGGCACGGGCGGATGCACGGCTTATGACGTGGTGCTGATCCTCAAGCGCGGCCGCCAGGACGTGCGCGGCTGCTCTGTCAAGCTGAGCGCCGAAAGGGCTGCCGTGGACCCCAAGGTGTTCACCAAGATCCACATGCACTTCGTGGTGACGGGCAAGGGCCTGGCCGCCAGCGCCGTGGAGCGCGCGGTGGCCATGAGCCACGACAAGTATTGCTCAGCCACCATCATGCTGGCGAAGACCGCGGACATCACCACCAGCTTCGAGGTACTGGAGGTTTAAGGGCCTTGCGGCCCAGGCTGCGGCTTTAGGCTTTAGATGTAATGCGCCGTCGTCGTCATGACGCGCGCGGCCGAGCGCATCAGCGCCTTGACCGGTTCCGGCAGCTGTAAGGCGCCGGCCTGTTCGGCGTCCCTCGCGTGCAGGGCCTCGTCGTCTTTCATCTGCGCCACGATGGCGCGCGACTCGTGGTCGCCCTGCGGCAGGCGTTCCAGGTGGCCGGCCAGGTGGGCCTCGACCTGGCGCTCAGTCTCAACGACAAAGCCCAGGCTCAGGCGGTCGCCCAGCCGGCTCGCGACCAGGCCGAGGCCGAAGGCGCCGGCGTACCAGAGCGGGTTGAGCAGCGAGGGGCGGGCGCCCAGTTCGTCCAGCCTGGCCTTGGTCCAGGCGAGGTGGTCGCCTTCCTCGCGGCTTGCCTGCAGGAAATGCTCGCGCAGCGCCGGGTCGCGGGTGCCCAGCGCCTGCGCCGCGTACAGGGCCTGCGCGCAGACCTCTCCCACATGGTTGACCCGCATCAGCGCGCCGGACAAGGCCTTGTCCTGCAGCGCCAGCTCGGTCTTTTCGCCGGGTACGGTAGGGCAGGCGCGGCTGGCGCGGGGGGCGGCAAAAAGGGTGCGCAATGCGCCGTCGGCGGCATTCAGGGCGGTGTCGAGTGCGGTGGTCATGGCGCCATGTTAGCGCCGGACTCCCGGCATGCAAACGCCCATGAGAAAAGCCCCTGTGAGGGGCTTTTTCGTGACGGGCCCGGATTGGATCCGGGCGGGGTTCCGGTTTAGAACGTGTGGCGGATGCCCAGGGCGATGTTGGTGGAGCCAACACCGGCCGCGGAGGTCACGCCGCCGAGGAAGCCGTTGCCGCCTGGTGCGACCTGGCCCTGGCCCTTGTTGTTGAAGTGGGTCAGCACGGCGTTCAGGTTGGTGCGCTTGGACAGCGCGTAGGTGTAGGTGAAACCGTAGGAGTCGGTATCGGCGTTCACCGTGCGCTTGTC
Source organism: Polaromonas sp. P1_H6 (assembly GCF_056405195.1). Taxonomy (NCBI): domain Bacteria; kingdom Pseudomonadati; phylum Pseudomonadota; class Betaproteobacteria; order Burkholderiales; family Comamonadaceae; genus Polaromonas; species Polaromonas sp. P1_H6. Next base: position 221,522 of record NZ_JBFUCN010000004.1, on the reverse strand, counting down.
ATCCAGGCGGTTGAAGGCCACGACCCAGGTGTGTGGGCCGGTGGTGAGGCGGTAGCCGATGTGCATCAACCTGGCGTCTTGCCTGAAGGCGGCGTTGTAGGCATTCTGGAACGCCGTACCGACCACCGCGCTGCCGGTGGAGGCGGTGACAGAAGCGCCAATCGTGGAGATGCCGGTCGGATTGTCGTCCTTGATGGTGGCGTACTGGCCGTACAGGGTGCCGGGGCCGATGTCGACGGTGGCGCCGATCAGGTCGTTGGTCAGGGATTTCTGGCCCAGCTCATTGTTCTTGCCGTTGTGGCCATAGCCCACCGAGAAACCGTTGCCCTTGTAGGTGACCATGCCACCCCAGAACCGGCCTGCGGAGTTGCTGCCCGCGACTTCACCGGCGCCGTACATCAGCAATGCGGTGACGCCGCTGGTCTGGATCGCGTACTGCAGCGTGTTGCTCAGGCGGATGTCGAATGCGGCGGGCAGGCTGGCGACCTGGCCGGCGGCCAGGCTGGACTGGGTCTGCGAAGCGTCAAACTGCGCGGCCACCAGGTAGCCCGGCGTGTATTGGCGGCCGGCCGTGAAGGCGCCGAAGGGGGTCACCAGGCCGACGTAAGCCTGGCGGTCAAACAGGTTGCCGGCCAGGTTCACGCCGAATGCGCCGGTAGCGAGCGTGGTGTTCACGCCGGCGATCAGTGCGTCGCGGGTTGCGACGGGAAGGGGGAGGCCCGCCACGCCCGCAGCCACCGAGGTGGCGACGCGGTCAGGCATCTGGGTGCCGGAGTTCGGGCGGTTGGTCACGGAGCCGGTGTCCAGCTCCAGGCGGTTTTCGAGGGTGAAGATGGCCTTGTAGCCGCCGCCGATGTCTTCCGTGCCGCGAAGGCCGAAACGCGAGCCTTCCATGATGCCGCTGGCAATCGTGCTCACGGAGCCCTGGCGCAGGCCGCTCACGTGGTTGAAGCCTGCATCAAGAATGCCGTAGACGGTCACGGTGCTTTGCGCCATGGCGGCCGAGGTGGACAAAAGTCCCATGATCGCAGTTGCAACGAGGGTCAGTTTTTTCATGGAGTCTCCAGGAGTTGTAATTAAAAAAGCGCTGAATGGCGGGAAATTTTGACGCCCGTCCTTACCCTGGCAGGCCGTCTTTGTGAAGGAAAGATTAATGGCGATGCCGTGAGCCGTAAAGAGTGTCACTACGGGGGGTATCACTTTCGCGACAGGGGAAAACCCGAGGTTTTTGCCGCCAGGGCAAAGCCCGGAAAAAAGCCGTGCAAGCTTCTCATTTCTTGCCGCTTCCCTCTGGGGATGGGGGTGCTGCGGCGTGCCGGGAACTGGTTTGGCGGATGCGCGAACGCGGCTTAGGGCTTGGTCTCTATTTTGGCCATGCCGTGGTGCGTGAGCCACATCCCTGTGGACTCACCTGGGCGGTTTCAGCGCGGACCGCCCGCCGCGCCGCCGCTGAATTGGCACATTGGGCACCAAAAAACGCTGTCGCCAGCCGATTGGCGCACTTTCACCAAAACGATGCGCTCATGAAAAAAAGCGCCATTTTGGTGTGTTCACGCCGCATCGAAGGGCATGTCCGGCCCACTGGTATGGGGCTGGTACGGCATGACACCTAGCAGTGTGGTCAGGGGCCAACAATCGGGCGTGAATTTTGCTAATGGAGCGATAAGGGCTTTGTGTGATGTGTGACAGATCGATTAAATCGGCCTGGGGTCGATCAGAAAAGCCCTTTGAATGTTTGCGTTTTTTGTGTTCCCACCTTTTTGGAGATTTCTAATGATGAAGAAAAGCCTAGTTGCCCTGGCAGTGCTGGCCGTTTCCGGCGTGGCCTCCGCGCAGTCCACCGTGACCATCTACGGCCTCGTGGACGCTTGGGTCGGTACCGTCAAGGACAACAACCTCAGCCGCACCGGCGTGAACGTCCCCCACCCTTTCTCCGGCAGCGGCGGCGGTCTGCAGACCAGCCGTTTCGGCCTGAAGGGCTCTGAAGACCTCGGTGGCGGTATGAAAGCCAACTTCCTGCTGGAAGCCGGCTTTGACCCCAGCACCGGCGCCGCCAACAACTACACCAACCCTTACACCAACGCGGTCTCCACCGCGGTCTTCGGCCGCCAGTCCTGGATGGGCGTTTCCGGCGGCTTCGGTGAATTGAAGCTCGGCAAGATGTGGACCCCGTACGACATGGTCAAGGGCTCCGGCGCTGCTGGCTTTGACTCGCTGCTGTTCGCGCCTTCCACCAGCGTGTGGGCCAGCAACAGCTACCAGGACCGTCCCGGCAACTCGATCTACTACGAGACCCCCAACTTCGGCGGCTTCTCCGCTGCCGGTATGTACAGCTTCGGTGAAAACAAGACCGCCGCTGTCAGCGCCGGCAAGATCGCCAGCATGAACGTTGCCTACGCGAACGGCCCCATCGGCGCTTCGCTGGCTTACCAGACCGAAAAAGCCACCGGCAACGCCACGGCCATCAAGTACACGCAGTTGAACGGCTCCTATGACTTCGGCGTGGTCAAGCTGCTGGGCGCCTACGGTAACGTGAAGAACGGCACCACCCCGATCACCGGCGTGGCAGCGGACAAGACCAAGGAATACCAGATCGGCCTGGACTTCCCTGTCAGCAGCGCCCTGACGCTGTCCGGCGGTTATGCCCGCTCCAAGAGCACGCTGCTGGGCGGCGTTCCCGACCTGAAGCGCACAGGCTACGGTTTTGCTGCCCTGTACGCGCTGTCCAAGCGTTCGAACCTGTACGCTGGCATCCAGACCGGCAAGGAAACCGGCGGCGCGACCGAGCGCAAGACCAGCACCTACGGCGCTGGCATTCGCCACACGTTCTGATCAGTTTGACCTGACTTGAACCCCGCCTCGTGCGGGTTTCCTGGAAAGCCGCTTCGCTGAAGCGGCTTTTTTCATTAAACGGCCGGCATCAGAGCGAAAGCAGGATTTTTGGCAAGAGGAAATCCCCGGTTCTTGCGGGCGTTGTTTCTTTCCCACTTTCTGCCATCCATTTGTGGCTTGAGCGCAACGGGTTGTTGGTTTTTTTGGGCATTCCTTTGCGAATTGAAGCCCAGTCTGGTGCAATAGAGCCAACTTCCCGAAAGGGGGTTGGCCCGGGTCTCTGGTGGAGCCACGAGGACGCAAGTCCGCAAATGGTCCCCGTGCCGGAGCCCTATGTTTAACCTTGGAGAAACTCTCAATGAAAAAGACCCTTATCGCTTTGGCCGCACTCGGCGCTATGGCTGGTGCAGCACAAGCTCAGTCGACCGTGACCATCTACGGTCTGCTCGACGCCAACGTCGGCAGCTACAAGACCAACCAGGTCAGCGGCGCTGCCATCACCGGCATCAGCCAGGCCAAGATTGACTCCGGCGGCCTGAACGGTTCGCGTTGGGGCATTCGCTTCAGCGAAGACATCGGCGGCGGCACGGCTGTCATCGGTAACCTCGAAAGCGGCGTCAACCTCGACGCAGGTTCTTCCGGCCAAGGCGGCCTGCTGTTCGGCCGTCGCGCCAACGTGGGTATCTCCAGCGGCTTCGGTACCGTGACCATCGGTCGCAACTCCAGCTCCTACGACGACGTGTCTGCTGACCACGCCATGATGGGCGCTACGCTGTTCGATCCTTCGAACACCAACAACGGCTTCAGCACCGCTCAAGCTGGCGCCATCGGCACCCTGGCTGGCAATGCTGTCCTGCTGAACCACAACGGCAACGGCTCCGGCGCCCACGTGACCTGGGTTGGTTTCAACACCCGCTTCAACAACAGCGTCAAGTACGTTTCCCCTAACTTCGGCGGCTTCACCGGTTCGTTCATGTACGCCTTCGGCGAAGACAAGACCTCCGCTGTCAGCGCAAGCAACACCGTGTCTGCCAACCTGAAGTACGCAAACGGCCCTCTGGTTGTGTCCGGCGGCTACCAGTCTGAAGGTGCTGCCCGCACCGCAACGACCAAGCCAGCTCTGACCAACACGCTGCTGAACGTTTCTTATGACTTCGGCGTCGCCAAAGTCGGCTTCGGCGCCAACCGCGCCAAGTTCAAGGACGTCATCACTACGTTCAGCTCGACCGGTGTTGCAGTTGCTGCTCACGAACTGGGCGCACAAAAAGAGTACAGCCTGAGCGTTGCAGTGCCTCTGGGCGCAACGACCCTGAGCGCTGGTTATGCTCGCTCCAAGGGTGACGATCTGGGTTCCAGCACTGGCTGGGGCGTCCAGGCTCTGTACTCTTTGAGCAAGCGCACCACCCTGTACACGGGTGCCGTCAGCACGAAGAACTACTCTGGCGTGGCTGCGAACACCATGGTGATCGCTCCTACCAGCAGCATCACCCGTACCACGACGATCGCAGCTGGCATTCGCCACACGTTCTAATTTGAAGCTGGCTTAACGCCAGTTTCTTATGAAGATCAAAAAGCCGCCCCGGGGAAACCCGAGGCGGCTTTTTTTATGGTTGAAATGACTGCAGTGCAAATTTTCGGATTTTTTGAAACCTTTTCTGCCCCGGCCGCGTTGAGCTATCTAGCCTCATCACCTGTTTTCCTATGACCCTGTTGTCTCATTGTTTTTTCTCGCGTACGTTCCGTGCGATGACGGTTGTCGCTTGCGTGACCCTGCTGGTGGCCTGTGCGGGAGTAGGAACTTCCGGGCCGGCAAGCAGCCAGGATGTGAACTGGGCCTCGGCGTCGCCCGCAAGTTCAAACTCAAATTCCTCTTCGATCCCGGATACCGTCAAATGGCAACACTGCGCATTTCCGGGGAAAAAGTCCACGCACTATCGCGCGGTGCGGCTGGATGGGCGTGAAGCCGTTTTCAGCGAATCCGACAGCGCCGCCAGCATGCTGCGGCAACAGTTGCGGGTCGAGCCTTCAGACCTGGGCAAACTGGGTTTCTCCTGGAAGGTGCCCATGATGATCGCCGGCGCCGATATGACGCAGCGCGACAGTGACGATTCCCCGGTGCGCGTGTTGCTCGCCTTCGAAGGCGACCGTTCGAAGTTCTCCGCCAAAAACGCCATGCTGTCGGAACTGGCATTGGCCCTGACGGGTGAGCCCTTGCCCTACGCGACCCTCATGTATGTGTGGGGCACGCACAGCGCGCCGGAAAGCGTGGTGATCAACCCCCGCACCGACCGCATCCGCAAGCTGGTGCTTGAGTCCGGGCCGGCGCGGCTTGGCCGCTGGCTCGACTACGAGCGCGACATCCGCGCCGACTATGAAAAAGCCTTCGGTGAAGCGCCGGGCGCGCTGGTCGGTATTGCCATCATGACGGACAGCGACAACACGCGGCAAAAAACCAAGGCATGGTATGGCCCGGTCAGCCTGGTGAACAAGCCTTTGAAAGTCACGGCCGTTCCCGCTGTGACCGCCGCATCGGCCCGGCTTTTACAAAGCCCTGTGTTTGCACCGCCATCCCATCAAGATTAGTATTTCCAACAGCTGAACTCGGAATCTCACTGACATGCGTGCTCCGGCCACCCTTCCAAATATTCCAGGTGCCTCATCCCTCCAGTCCGCCGCAGCGGCGGATATCGCCGACAGCGCGGATCGCCCGCCCCAGCTGCGTGCCAGCGGCAGGGCCTTCGCGCAAATCGTGCAGTACCACCCCGAACTCACCGCTTTCCGCCGCGACCTGCATGCCCACCCCGAACTCGGCTTCGAAGAGGTCTACACTTCCAGCCGTGTGGTGCATGCGCTCAAGCTGTGCGGCGTCGACGAGGTGCATACAGGCGTCGGCAAGACCGGTGTTGTCGCCGTCATCAAGGGCCAGCAAACCGCCAGGTCCGGCGGGTCTGGCGCAAGGCCCATGGTGGGCCTGCGCGCCGACATGGATGCGTTGCCCATGACCGAGCACAACGAGTTCGGCTGGAAGTCTTCCAAAGTCGGGTTGATGCATGGCTGCGGCCATGACGGCCACACCACCATGCTGGTGGGCGCCGCCCGTTATCTCGCCGAAACGCGTAACTTCGCCGGCGATGCGGTACTGGTGTTCCAGCCCGCGGAGGAGGGGCGCGGCGGGGCCGACGCCATGATCAAGGACGGCCTGTTCGAGCGCTTTCCCGTGCAAGCGATTTACGCCATGCACAACTGGCCCGCGATGCAGCCCGGCACCATCGGCATCAACCCCGGCCCCATGATGGCCGCGGCCGACCGCATCACCATCGAGGTCACCGGCAAAGGCGGCCACGGCGCGCACGCTTACCTGACGGTGGATCCGGTGCTGGTGGCCGCTCACATCATTACCGCGGTGCAAAGCATCGTGTCGCGCAACGTCAAGGCCATGGACAACGCGGTGATCAGCATTTGCGCCGTCCGGGCGGGCGACCTGGGCGCGATGAGCGTGGTGCCCGAGACCGCCATGCTGGTGGGCACCGTGCGCACGTTCAAGCCCGAAGTGCAGGATCTGGTCGAGCGCCGCCTCAAGGAATTGTGCGCGGCCGTGGCCCAGGGCTTCGGCGCCACGGCCACCGTGAAATACGAACGCATCTACCCGGCCACCATCAATTCGCCCGCCGAGTACGCACTGGCCACCGCCGTGGCGGACCAGCTCGTGGGTGCGGAAAACGTGGTGAGCAACCTCGAACCCAGCATGGGCTCGGAAGATTTTTCCTTCATGCTGCGCGTCAAGCCGGGCGCCTACCTGCGCCTGGGCCAGGGCGAGCAGCTGCCCGACGGCAAAGGCGGCACCACCGGCGGCATCGGCAGCCGCTTTCTGCACAACAGCTGCTATGACTTCAACGACAGCGTGCTGCCGCTGGGCTCGGCGCTGTTCGCCGGCATCGTGGAGCGTTCGCTGCCCCTCGCCTGATACCGCGGCGCTACGCTTCAAGCGTAGCGCTTGTTGCGCAGGTTGTTCTTCATTTCCTTGAGCAGCGGCTGCAGCTTGCTGCCGATGCGCAGCGCCACGCAGGTCGCCAGGATGTCGATGATCATCAGGTGCATCAGGCGCGACACCATAGGGCTGTAGCGGTCGTAACCCTCGGGGTGGTCGGCCGTCAGGTGGATGTTGCCGGCTGCGGCCAGCGGCGAACCGGTGACGGTGATGACGATGGTGGTCGCGCCGTTCTTGCGCGCGATGTCGCAGGCGTCCATCAGGTCGCGCGTGCGGCCCGAATTCGAAATCACCACCACGCAGTCGCCCGGGCCCAGCAGCGAGGCGCTCATGACCTGCATGTGGCCGTCGCTGTAAGCGATGCTGGTGATTCCCAGGCGGAAGAATTTGTGCTGCGCGTCCTGCGCCACGATGCCCGAATTGCCAACACCGAAAAACTCGATGCGCCTGCCGCTGTTGTAGGTCGCCAGCAACGCGTCGGCGGCCCTTTCCACCGCCACCGAACTCGCATCGTTGCGGTACTTCAAAAACGCCGCCACGGTGTTGTCTATCACCTTGACCATCACGTCGCCGGTCTTGTCGTCGGCATCCACGCTGCGGTGGATGAAGGGTACGCCCTCACTGACGCTGCCCGCCAGCTTGAGCTTGAAGTCCGACAGGCCGTCATAGCCCATGCTGCGGCAAAAACGCACCACGGTGGGCTTGCTCACATGGGATCGGCTGGCAAGCTCGGTGATGGGCAAATTGGCAAAGGCCCGCGGGTCGGCCAACACGAGGCGGCCGACGCGTTGCTCGGCGGGAGCAAGAGAGGAGAGGGATGCCTTGATTCTGTCGAGCACGCTCAGCACTCCTCCGACCAACAATAGCCGTCTCTGGCAATCATCGCGCTCGAGGCACTCGGCCCCCAGCTGCCGGCGGCATAAGGCCGCGGCGCGCCGGAATCATTGCTCCAGCTGTCCAGGATGGGCTCGACCCAGCGCCAGGCTTCTTCCTGTTCGTCGCTGCGCACAAAGAGGTTGAGCCGCCCGTCGATCACGTCCAGCAGCAGCCGCTCGTAGGCACCCACACGTTCGGAGCCGAAGCGCTTGTCGAAGTCCAGGTCAAGCTGCACCGGGGCCAGCGAGGGTGTGCCGCGCGCGTGGCTGTTGCCGGAGCGCTGGTCGGCGCCTTGCGCCAGCAAATGCAGCTCCAGGCCGTCCTTGGGCTGCAGGTTGATCACCAGCCGGTTGGCCACGTTGGAGCCGGCCGTGGATGTCTTGAAAATCGCGTGCGGCGCAGGCCGGAAGTTGACCTCGATGTGCGCGTCGCGGCCGGCCAGGCGCTTGCCGGTGCGTATATAGAAGGGCACACCGGCCCAGCGCCAGTTGGCGATCTCGGTGCGCAGCGCGACAAAGGTTTCGGTCCGGCTGTCGGGCGGCACGCCTTTTTCGTCGCGATAGCCGGGCACCGGTTCGCCGTCGATGTTGCCGGCCGCGTACTGGCCGCGCACCACGTGCTGGCGCAGTGTTTCAGGCGTCCAGGCCTTGAGCGAGCGCAGCACCTTGAGCTTTTCGTCGCGGATGGCGTCGGCATGCGAGTTGATGGGCGGCTCCATGCCGATGGCGCATAGCAGTTGCAGCGCGTGGTTCTGCACCATGTCGCGTAGCGCGCCCGTGCTGTCGTAGAAGGCGCCGCGTTTTTCCACGCCCAGGTCCTCGGCGATGGTGATCTGGATGTTGGCGATAGTCTCGCGGCGCCACAGCGGCTCGAACAGCGAATTGCCGAAGCGCAGCGCGAACAGGTTCTGCACCGAAGGCTTGCCCAGGTAGTGGTCGATGCGAAAGATCTGCTGCTCACTCAGCACGCTGCGCACGGTCTTGTTGATGGCGCGGTTGGAAGCCAGGTCGTGGCCCAGCGGTTTTTCCAGCACCACGCGCGTTTGCGGGCCGTTGAGGCCGGCGGCGGCGATCTGCTCACACACCGTGGTGAACAGGCTGGGTGCCGTCGCCACATACATCACCACCACGTCGGCGGGCCGCTGCTGCAGTTTTGCGGCCAGCGCGGCGTAGTCTGCCGGGTTGGACAGGTCCATGCGCAGGTAGCCCAGCATTGCCGCGAAGCGAGAGAACTCCTCTTCGCTCGGGCGTTTGGCCAGCTCGACGTTGTCAAACCGGGATTTGATCAAGGCGCGGTACTGGTCGTCGGACAGGTCGTCACGCGCCACACCCACGATGCGCCCGCCCGCCGGCAGCGAGCCGTGGCGAAAGGCCTGGAACAAGGCCGGCATGATTTTGCGCCACACCAGGTCGCCGGTGCCGCCGAAAAGGATGAGGTCAAAGCTCATGGTAAAAAAGTGTCTTGGTAATTAAGTTTCACATTCTATGGGCATAATGGTAACTCGACCTTGAACCCCGTGCGATGCCTGCACCCAGGTGTCCAGCGGTGTTTCATCCGGACCACGCCCGCCTTTTGCCAGCACCCAGCCATGACCCAACTCGACGCCCTCAAACAGTTCACCACAGTGGTTGCCGACACCGGTGATTTCAAGCAACTGGGGCAGTTCAAGCCGCAGGACGCCACCACCAATCCTTCGCTGATCCTCAAGGCGGTGCAAAAGGCCGACTACCAGCCTTTGCTCAAGGACACCGTCGCCCGCTTCAAGGGCCGCGCGCTCGACGAAATCATGGACCGCCTGCTGGTGCGCTTCGGCTGTGAAATCCTCTCCATCATCCCGGGCCGCGTCTCGACCGAAGTCGACGCCCGCCTGAGCTTTGACGCCAACGCCACTTATACGCGCGGCGAGCGCATCGTCGAGCTTTACCAGGCCGAAGGCATCCACATCGACCGCGTGCTGATCAAGGTCGCCGCCACCTGGGAAGGCATACAGGCGGCGGAGAAGCTGGAGCAGCGCGGCATCCACACCAACCTCACCTTGCTGTTTTCCTTCGCCCAAGCGGTGGCCTGCGGCCAGGCCAAGGTGCAGCTGATCTCGCCTTTCGTCGGCCGCATCTACGACTGGTACAAAAAATCCGCCGGCGCATCGTGGGACGAAGCCGCGATGGCCGGTGCTAACGACCCCGGCGTGAAGTCGGTGCGTGAGATCTACAACCACTACAAACATTTCGGCATCGCCACCGAGGTGATGGGCGCGAGCTTTCGCAACGTGGGCCAGATCACCGCGCTGGCCGGCTGCGACCTGCTGACCATCAGCCCCGAGCTGCTGGCCCAGCTGGCAGCCTCCGATGCGCCACTGTCGCGCGCCTTGGACGCCAAGGCGGCCGCCGCGCTGGACCTGCCCGCTGTCAACTACGACGAAGCCGGTTTCCGCTATGCGCTCAACGAAGACGCCATGGCCACCGAAAAACTGGCCGAGGGCATACGCGCGTTCGCGGCCGACGCCGTGAAGCTCGAACAGCTGATGCTGGCGGCCTGAGCCATGGCCGTGCAGCCCCGCCCCCGCTGTGACCGCACGCCGGCCTGGGCCGCGCTGCAGGACTGCTTTGACACCCGCGGAAAATCCTTTGACCTGCGCCAGGCCTTCACGGCCGACCCCGGCCGCTTCGGGCACTTCAGCCAGGAGGCGCCGCACCTCTTCGCCGACCTCTCCAAAAACCTGATCGACGCCACCAGCGAGTCCCTGCTGCTGGAGCTGGCCGCGCAATGCCGGCTTGAGCAGCACCGCGACGCCATGTTTGCCGGCGAGCTGATCAACGGCACCGAGCAGCGCGCCGTGATGCATTTTTTGTTGAGGAGCCCGGCCGCCGGCGGCATGAGCGGCGACCTCGCGCGCGTGCATGAAACCCTGGACGCCATGCTGGCCTACGCGGAGCAGTTGCGCGCCGACACCGACATCACCGACATCGTCAACATCGGCATCGGCGGCTCAGACCTCGGGCCGCAGATGGCGGTACTGGCGCTGGCTGAATTCGCCATACCCGGCAAGCGTTTTCACTTTGTCTCCAACGTCGACGGCGGCGAGCTGGCCGGCGTGCTGCGGGGGCTCAAGCCCGAAAGCACGCTGTTCCTGGTCGCGTCCAAGACCTTCACCACCACCGAGACCATGACCAACGCGCATTCGGCGCGGCGCTGGTTCGAAGCCCAAGGCGGCACGGACGTCGGCCGGCATTTCGCGGCGCTCACGACCAATGTCGCCGCGGCGAACGCCTTCGGCATCAAGACGACTTTCGGCTTCTGGGACTGGGTGGGCGGGCGATATTCGCTCTGGTCGGCCATAGGCCTGCCGATTGCCATCGCCATAGGCGCGGCCGGCTTTCGTGAGCTGCTGGCCGGCGCACATGCCATGGACGAGCATTTCCGCACGGCCCCGCTGGCGCGCAACCTGCCGGTGCGCCTGGGTTTGCTTGATGTCTGGTATCGCAATTTTTACGGCTTCAGCAGCCGCAGCATCGCGCCTTACAGCAGCGCCCTGCGGCGCCTGCCGGCCTATTTGCAGCAGCTTGAAATGGAAAGCAACGGCAAACGCGTCGATGCCGAGGGCCAGGCCCTGCCTTTCGCCACCTCGCCCGTGCTATGGGGTGAGCCCGGCACCAACGGCCAGCACGCCTATTTCCAGATGCTGCACCAGGGCAGTTCGGTGGTGCCGGTGGAATTTGTCGCCGTCAAGCAAGCCGGCCACAGCCTGCCGGGCCACCATGACACCTTGCTGGCCAATGTGCTGGCGCAGGCTCAGGCGCTGATGCAAGGCAAGGAAGATGGAGGAGGCCACAAACATTTCCCCGGCAACCGGCCCAGCACCTTTTTGCTGCTGGAGCGGCTCACGCCCGCCAGCCTGGGTGCGCTGGTGGCGCTGCAGGAACACCGCGTGTTCGCCAGCGGCGCGATCTGGGGCATCAACAGCTTTGACCAGTGGGGGGTCGAGCTTGGCAAGGTGCTCGCCAAGGACATAGAGCCGCGGTTGCGCAGCGGGGATGTGTCCGGCCTGGACGGCTCGACGGCCGGCCTGCTGCGCAAAATCGCCGGCTGATTTGCACAAAACTGTGCGTTTTTCCATTGCGGGGCCGCGTGCTTCCGTGGTCAACTTGCCGCTTCGCCGATTTTTTCGATGACCCGCACCATGGCTTTACCCGTTCCGCCTTCCCGCGTTTTCCCTCATTTTTCGATCATCGCCACAGCGCTGCTCGCCGTGGCCCTCGTCACCGGCTGCGCAATCCGCGCGCCGGTCGATGCAGACGCCGACATCGACGAACCGGCCAGCCAGGGCGGCACCGTGGGCCTGGCCGAAGGCGTGACCGGCACGGCCTGGGCCGAGATGTCGGCGCCGCCCAAAGCTGGGGAACTCAAGCCTGACGACCTCAAGTGGGAAATATTCCGCGTGCCCGGCAAGCAGCCGGCCAGCTACAGCTATGTGCGCCATGAAGGCCGCGACGCGGTGCTCGCGAAGGCCGAGGCGTCCGGCAGCATCCTGCGCCATCGCTATCGCATCGAACCGGACCAGCTCGGCCTCGTGCGCTTCTCCTGGAACGTGCCGAACGCCGGCGCGGGCGCCAACCTCACCTTGCCGCAACTTGACGACGTACCGGTGCGGGTGGTGCTGGCGTTCGAAGGCGACCGTTCGCGGCTGTCGATGAAAAACTCCCTGCTGTCGGAGCTGAGCCGCCTGCTGACCGGTGAAGAGATGCCGTTCGCGACACTGGTGTATTCGTGGTCGCGGGTCAACCAGCCCGGCGAGGTCGTCGTCAACGAGCGCACCGACCGCATCCGCAAAATCGTCGTCGACTCAGGCGACCACGGCTACAACGAATGGCGCAGCTACGAGCGCGACATCCGCGCCGACTACCGCAAGGCTTTTGGCGAAGACCCGGGCGCCTTGCTGAGTTTTGCGGTCTTCACCGAAGGTGAAAAGAATGAGGGCCAGCTGCAGGCCTTCTACGGGCCGCTCAAGCTGGTGCCGGCTTCGGCCGTCGCGCGCAAGTAGCGCCGCGCCCGGTCGGCGCGCCTGTGCCCGCCTGATGTCTTTGGCCATTTGTGCGGATAGCCCAGGTTGACTTGACGGCCTGAACCGGCAGGGCCATATCACGCCCGCCTTGACAATTTGTTGCATCTACTGATGCGGCTTTTAGGGAAATTCCCACTCCTTTAATGCAACAAAGTATCAAGGTCCTTTGATCTGGTATCAAACCCGCCAGGAGGTTTCCCCAGAATGCAGTGAGCGGCAAAGCTGCCGTTTCGAACGACATAACGAAGGAGACATCTCATGAAGGGTTTTATCCAGGCAGGCCTGGCGCTTGCACTCTCGGGCGCCGGCATGGCCCATGCCGTGACCGAACTCGTGGTGGCGACGGTGAACAACGGCCACATGATCGAAATGCAGAAGCTCACGCCGGTTTTTGAAAAGGCCCATCCCGACATCAAGCTCAAATGGGTCACGCTCGAAGAGGGCACGCTGCGCCAGCGCGTCACCACCGACATTGCCACCAAGGGCGGGCAGTTCGACGTGATGACCATCGGCCTGTACGAGGCGCCGATCTGGTCGAAGAAGGGCTGGTTGCAGCCCATTGCCACCGATGCCGCTTATGACGTCGACGACCTGCTGCCCGCCATCCGTGCCGGGCTGTCGCATGAAGGCAAACTTTATGCCGCGCCGTTCTACGGTGAGAGCTCGATGCTGATGTACCGCAAGGACCTCGCCGACAAGGCCGGCTTCAAGATGCCTGATCAGCCTACCTGGGCACAGGTGAAGGAACTGGCCGGCAAGATCCACGACCCGAAAGCCGGTGTGTACGGCATGTGCCTGCGCGGCAAGCCGGGCTGGGGCGACAACATGGCCTTCCTGACCACGCTGGTCAACACCAACGGCGGCCAGTGGTTCGACATGCAGTGGAAGCCGCAGATCGACACCAAACCCTGGAAGGACGCGATCAGCTTCTACGTGGACCTGATGAAAGCCTACGGCCCGCCCGGCGCCTCGGCCAACAGCTTCAACGAAAACCTCGCGCTCTTCAATGAAGGCAAGTGCGGCATGTGGGTGGACGCCACCATCGCCGCCTCGTTCATCAGCGATCCGAAGCAGTCGAAGGTGGCCGACAAGGTAGCCTTTGCGCAGGCGCCTGTTGCCGTCACGCCCAAGGGCGCCAACTGGCTGTGGACCTGGAACCTGGCCATCCCGGCCAGCTCGACCAAGGGCGCGGCCGCCCAGACCTTCGTGAAATGGGCCACTTCCAGGGAATACATCAACCTGGTCGCCAAGGAACACGGCTGGGGCGCGGTGCCCACCGGCACGCGCAAGTCGACTTACGCAAACCCCGAGTTCCAGAAGGTCGCAAAGTTCGCCGCGGCCGAGAAAAAAGCCATCGACAGCGCCAACCTCAGCGACAGCACGCTACCCAAGTCGCCGTACGTCGGGGTGCAGTACGCGGCCATTCCCGAGTTCCAGGCCATCGGCGTGGCGGTGGGCCAGCAGATGAGCGCTGCCCTGTCGGGCAAGGTCACGGTGGACCAGGCCCTGAAGACATCGCAGACGGCCGCCGAGCGCGAGATGAAAAAAGCCGGGTATTACAAGTAATCGCAAGTAATCCCCCAGGCTGCCCACACTTCGCCCCGGGATTCACCACATGAACCGCCTCCTGCCTCGCGCACTCATGGCACCCGCAGTGCTCACGCTCTTCCTCTGGATGATCGTGCCGCTCGTGATGACCCTGTATTTCTCGTTCGTGAGCTACAACCTCATGCAACCCGGCGACCATCCGTTCGCGGGCATCGAGAACTTCCAGTACTTCATCACCGATCCGGACTTCTGGCCCGCGACCTGGAACACGCTGATGCTGATCGGCAGTGTGATTGTCATCACGGTGGTGTTCGGCGTGCTGCTCGCCTTGCTGGTGAACGAGCCATTTCCGGGGCGGGGCGTCGTGCGGGTGCTGCTTATTTCACCGTTCTTCGTCATGCCCGCGGTGAACGCGCTGCTGTGGAAGCACATGATGATGAATCCGATCTACGGCGTGCTGGCCGACCTGTGGCGCTTTTTCGGCGCGCAGCCGGTCGACTGGCTCACCGATGTGCCGCTGTTGTCGGTGATCATCATGGTGGCCTGGCAGTGGCTGCCTTTCGCCTGCCTGATCTTCATTACCTCGCTGCAGTCGCTGGACCGCGAGCAGATGGAGGCGGCGCGCATGGACGGCGCGAGTTCGTTTCAGCGTTTCTTTTATCTCATCATTCCGCATCTCGGCCGGCCGATGGCGGTGGTGATCATGATCGAGATGATCTTTCTGCTCAGCGTGTTCGCCGAAATCGCCATCACCACCAATGGCGGCCCGGGCAATGAAAGCACCAACCTCACCTACATGATCTTCAAGCAGTCGCTGATGAATTTTGACGTGGGCGTGGCATCGGCGGGTGCGTTGTTCGCGGTGGTGGTGGCCAACATCGTGGCAGTGTTCCTCATTCGCATCGTCGGCAAGAACCTCGACTAGACATGATGCATACCCTTACACAGCGGAGCAGCTGAACCATGCAACCAGGCGACTTTCTTGCGCAACTGCTTCGCACCGTGGGCGCGTGGGCCGCGGCGCTGCTGCTGTTCTTTCCGCTCGGCTGGCTGTTTCTCACGGCCTTCAAGACCGAACTCCAGGCGATTCACGTGCCGCCGCTGTTTATTTTTGAACCCACGCTCGACAACTTCAGTGAAGTGCAGCGCCGCAGCGACTACCTGCTCTATGCGCGCAACTCGCTCATCACCAGCCTGGGTTCGACCCTCATCGGGCTGTTGATCGCGGCGCCCGCGGCGTACTCAATGGCCTTCTTCCGTACGAAGAGGACGCGCGACATCCTGATGTGGATGCTTTCCACCAAGATGATGCCGGCGGTGGGCGCGCTGGTGCCGATCTATGTTCTCGCGCAGACCGCGGGCCTGCTGGATTCGCTCACCGCGCTGACCATTGTGTTCACGCTGTCGAACCTGCCGATCATGGTGTGGATGCTTTACAGCGCTTACAAGGACATTCCGAACGAAATCCTGGAAGCCGCGCGCATGGACGGCGCGAGCCTCTGGACAGAGTTCCGCCATGTCGTGCTGCCGCTGTCGGTGGGCGGCCTGGCTTCGACCGGCCTGCTGTGCCTGGTGCTGAGCTGGAACGAGGCCTTCTGGGCCCTCAACCTCAGTTCGGCCAAGGCCGGAACGCTGGCGACCTTGATCGCCTCGTATTCCAGTCCCGAAGGCCTGTTCTGGGCCAAACTCTCGGCCGCCTCGCTCATGGCGATCGCGCCCATCGTCGTGTTCGGCTGGTTCAGCCAGAAGCAGCTGGTGCAAGGCCTGACATTCGGCGCGGTGAAATGAAAGGAGTTGACTGATGGCTTATCTGGAACTCAAGAGCATCGAGAAAAGTTTCGGGGAGGCCCGGATCATTCGCGGTATCGATCTTGAAATCAACAAGGGCGAGTTCATCGTCTTCGTCGGGCCTTCGGGTTGCGGAAAGTCGACGTTGCTGCGCCTCATCGCGGGGCTGGAGCCCATCACCAAAGGCAACTTGCTGCTGGACGGCAGGGACATCACAGGGGTGCCTTCGGGCAAGCGCGACCTGGCGATGGTGTTCCAGAGCTACGCGCTCTACCCGCACATGAGCGTGTACGACAACATGTCCTTTGCGCTCAAGCTTGCGGGGGTGTCGAAAAGCGAGATCCAGGCCAAGGTCGAGCACGCGGCGAAAACGCTCAACCTTACCCAGTACCTCGGCCGCACACCGAAAGAACTGTCGGGCGGGCAGCGGCAACGCGTGGCGATTGGCCGCGCCATTGTGCGCGCGCCCAAGGTATTCCTGTTCGACGAGCCCTTGTCCAACCTGGATGCCGCGCTGCGCGGCAATACCCGCGTCGAAATCCACAAGCTCCACCGTGCGCTCGGCGCGACGACCATCTACGTCACGCATGACCAGGTCGAGGCCATGACGCTGGCCGACCGCGTGGTGGTGCTCAGGGACGGGCTGATCGAGCAGGTAGGTACGCCGCTCGAACTCTACGACCACCCGGCGAACCGGTTTGTCGCGCAGTTCATCGGCATGCCGTCGATGAACATGGTGGCGGCGGGCGCTATTCCGAGCTTCTCGGCGGCCACCGGCGGGCGCCTGCCGGGCGACGGTTTCCTGGGCGTACGGCCGGAAGGGCTGCGTGTGCATCCAAAGCAGGCCGCTGCTTCAGGGGTGCCGGGCCGCGTGGAGTTGATCGAGGCACTCGGCG
Source organism: Polaromonas sp. P1_H6 (assembly GCF_056405195.1). Lineage (NCBI taxonomy): Bacteria > Pseudomonadati > Pseudomonadota > Betaproteobacteria > Burkholderiales > Comamonadaceae > Polaromonas > Polaromonas sp. P1_H6. The sequence continues at coordinate 204,535 of NZ_JBFUCN010000004.1, read as the reverse complement.
CCGACACCTTGATTCACGTCGATGTGGGCGGCGTGCCGCTGATAGCGCGCCAGAACGAACGCACACCGCTGCATGCGGGTGACGACGTGGCGGTCGAACTCGACCCTTCGGTGCTTCACCTGTTCAACAGTGAAGGCCGTGCGGTGCCGGCCTGATTCCTTCCTTCTTCCCTTCCTCCCTCTTCTTTCGGGCATTCCCTTGATTCTCGCAACAGCGCCTCTTGCGCAAACTCCACCGGCTCTTTCGGAATTCACGGTGCTTCACCTTGGATTGGGTTCGTTTCATCGGGCCCACCAGGCCGCCTATCTTCAGCGGCTGATCGATGCGGGCGACACCCGTTGGTCAATAGTGGGCGCCAACATCCGGCCCGATATGGCCGAGGTGGTCGCGGCCCTGCAGGCACAGGGCGGGCGCTACACGCTGGAAACCGTATCGCCGGCCGGCGAGTACCGCTACGAACAGATCGAAGCCATCCGCGAAGTGCTTCCCTGGGAACACTCGCTGGCCGCGGTGATCTTGCGCGGTGCGGCGCCGTCCACGCGCATCGTTTCATTCACTGTGACCGAAGCAGGTTATTACCTCGACACCCATGGCAAGCTGGACCTGTCTTTCAGCGATCTCGCAGCGGACCTTGAACGCGCACGCCGCGGCGAGGCCGCGGAAGAGGGGGGCGAGGGCGTGACCATCTACGGCGCCGTCTGCGCGATCCTGCGCGCGCGCAAGGCAAGGCAGGCCGGCCCGGTAACCCTGCTCAACTGCGACAACCTGCGCCATAACGGCGAGCGCTTCCGTGACGGGCTGCGCGAGTTCATCGAACTTGCGGGCGATAGCGACCTGCTCTCGTGGGTCGGCGCCAACACCCTTTGCCCGAACGCCATGGTCGACCGCATCACGCCGCGCCCGCCGCCTGAGCTGCGCGCTCGCGTGAAGGCCGCCACGGGACGCGACGATGCGGCGGCGGTGACGGGCGAGAGCTTCATCCAGTGGGTGATCGAAGACCGGTTCGCGGCCGGGCGCCCCGACTGGGGCCGTGTGGGCGTTGAGCTGGTCGAATCGGTGCAACCCTATGAAGAGGCCAAGATCCGCATCCTCAATGCCACGCACAGCTGCATTGCCTGGGCCGGCACGCTGCTGGGGCTGGAGTTCATTCATGAAGGCACGCAGCATGCGGCGATCCGGAAAATGGCCTGGGACTACGTGACCGACGACGTGATCCCCTGCCTGAGTTCGCCTGAAGTCCCGGGCCCGATCGACCTTGCGGCCTACCGGGACGTGGTCATCGACCGCTTCGGCAACCCTTCGATCCGCGACACCAACCAGCGCGTGGCGGCCGATGGATTTTCGAAGATCCCGGGCTTCATCGCACCCACGGTGCGCGAGCGGCTTGCCATGGGGAAGCCGGTCGACAGCGTCGCGATGCTGCCTGCGCTGTTTCTCGCCTTCCTGCAGCGCTGGCATCGCGGGGAACTGCCTTATGCCTACCAGGACCAGGGCATGGACGAGGCCGTGGCGCACGCGATCTGCGGCGCTGCCGATCCGGTACTCGCGCTGTGCTCGGACGCGGCGCTGTGGGGGGCCGCCGCGGGTGATGCACGGCTCATCGAGGCCGTGCGTAGCGCGAGCGGGCGCGTGGAAAATTTTGTCAATTCGGGAGCCGCGAGATGAGCGAACGCTTGAAAAACCGCCACGTGCTGTTGACCGGCGCCGGTGGCGGCATAGGCCTGGCGGTCGCCGAGGCCTGCGTTGCCGAAGGTGCGCGTTGCAGCGTGGTCGACCGTGCGGTAACGGCGCCCGAGGCGGTGGGCGCGCTACAGCAGCGTCATCCCGGCCGGCTGGCCTACATCGCTGCGGATGTCACGGACGCCCAGGCGATTGCGCGCCTGCTCGCGGAGGCACGGGCCGCTTTGGGTCCCATCCATACGCTTTTCAACAACGCGGCCGTGTTCGACCTCGCGCCCCTGCTCGACAGCGACGAGGATTCTTTCGACAGGCTGTTTGCCGTCAACGTGAAAGGCATGTTCTTTGTCATGCAGGCCGTGCTTCGCCACATGGTCGAAGCCGGCGCGCAGGGTGCGTCGGTCATCAACATGGCCTCACAAGCCGGCCGGCGCGGCGAAGCGCTGGTGTCGCACTATTGCGCGACCAAGGCCGCGGTCATCAGCTACACCCAGAGCGCCGCACTGGCCATGGCGCCCCATGGCATTCGCGTCAACGGCATTGCCCCCGGTGTGGTCGACACGCCGATGTGGGACCATGTCGACAGCCTGTTTGCCAGGGCGGAAGGCCTGCCGCCGGGAGAAAAGAAGCGGCGCGTGGGCCTCGAAGTTCCGCTTGGCCGCATGGGTGTTCCGGCCGACATCGCGGGCGCGGCGGTATTCCTTGCCAGCGATGAGGCACGCTACATCACGGCGCAGACCCTGAATGTCGATGGTGGTAACGTCATGAGCTGATTTTCCCGGGCTTGAACGCGATGAATGACGACTTCCATCTGTATCTCGACAGCGCCGACCTGGCCGAACTGCAGGCCTGCCTCCCGCACCCGGTGGTCCACGGCGTGACAACCAATCCCACACTGCTGCGGCGTGCGGGCATAGGCCGTTCGGCCGTGCCCGGCTTGCTGGCGCGTTGCATCGACCTGGGCGCGCGGCAGGTGCAGGCGCAGGTGTATTCGAGCGAGGTCGACGGCATGCTCGAAGACGCGCAAGAATTGCTGTCGCACTTCGACCGGGGCCAATTGGTCGTGAAGATTCCCGCCACCCGCCAGGGCCTTGATGCCGGCGCGCGGCTTATCGCGCAAGGTGTTCCTGTCACGTGGACGGCTGTCTATGCGCCCGAGCAGGCGCACTTTGCCGCACAGCTGGGCGCGGCGTATGCGGCACCCTACCTGGGACGGCTCGAGGACGCCGGTGCCGGCGGCTTGGCGCTGATCGCGCAGATGCAGGCGTTGGTGGCGCGGCGGGCTTCGTCCGGCACCCGCCTGCTGGTGGCGAGCGTCCGCTCCCGCGAGGCCTACCTTTCCTTGCTGGGGCTGGGTGTGGGGGCCATCACGATTCCGCCGCGCCTCTTCGCGGAATTGCTCGATCATCCCGCCACGCTGGCTGCCGAGCGCGGATTCCTGGCCGACGCCGGCGCCTTGCCTTGACCGAGAATCCACCATGCGCATTGCAATCACGGGCGAGGCCCTTATCGATTTCACCGCCGGCGAGGCCGGCACGCTGGCCTTCCTGGGCCATGAGGGCGGCTCGCCGCTCAACACGGCCGTCGCCTGTGCCCGCCTCGGGCAGCCCACCGGTTTCCTCACGCAGCTGTCGACCGACCTGTTCGGCGAACGATTGATGGGGTTTCTCGAACGCAACGGTGTGGACACCCGCTTCATCCTGCGCAGCCATGCGCCGTCAACCCTGGCCTTCGTCGAGCGCACACCGCAGACCAACCGCTATGCCTTCTATACGCGCGGCAGCGCCGACGCGACCTGGGCGCCTGAGCCGCTGCCGCAGTTGCCGGCCGACTGCCGCTTTCTCCACTTCGGTTCGATCGCACTCCTGCAGGAGCCTGCCGCCACGCGCATCACCGATCTGATGGCCGCCAACGCCGGGCGCCGTGTGATCGTGTTGGATCCCAACGTGCGGCCCAGCCTGATTCCCGACATGGTGGCCTACCGTGCGCGTGCCATGGGCTGGTTTGCGATGGCCGACCTGGTCAAGCTCAGCGACGAAGATGCCGAACTGCTGGCGCCCGGCAGGGCTGCCGACGCACTGGCGGCGGATTGCCTGCAAGCTGGCGCGCGCGCGGTGATCGTCACGCGCGGCGCCGGCGGCGCCACGCTCTGGCGCACCGGGCACGAAGCGCTTGCCGTGGCGGCGCCGAGCGTCAAGGTGATCGACACCATAGGCGCGGGCGACACCTTTACGGCCGGGCTCTCGGTTTCGCTGCTTGCGCATGGCGTCGAACACCCGGCCCAGCTCGGTGAGCTGGGCGACGGTGCATGGCGCGAAGTGATGCGCTTCGCCGCCATGGCGGCCGCACTGAACTGCACCCGCGAAGGCGCCGATCCACCCACGCTGGAAGCCGTTCGCGCCGCGCTCCCGCGGGAGGACAATGAGGCCCTTGCTCCCCGGTCCTGATACAGGCTGCCATGACCACGTCCACATCCAGACGCGCTATACCCCGCCAGCGCCAACCCGAGCTGGAGCGCGACATCGCGCGCTCTCCCTTGCTGGGCTACGAGGCCCCTGAAACCGGCCTGGTGCGCTGCCTTGCACACGGCTTTCCGAGCCCGCTGGTGCGCTGGCATTTTCATGAAGAGTATGAACTGCACCTGATCACCGAGACCTCGGGCAAGGCCTTTGTCGGCGACTGGATAGGGCCGTTCCAGCCCGGCCATCTGGTGCTGTGCGGCCCGCGGCTGCCGCACAACTGGATTTCGCTCGACGTGCCCGAAGGCGGTGCCGCGGGACGCGACCGGGTAATCCAGTTCCACCACGAACCCATCGAACGCGCGGCGGCCGGGATTCCCGAGCTGCGCGAGGTGATGCAATTGCTCGAACGGGCGCGCCACGGCATCGAATTTTTTGGCCTGTCGCAACAGGCGCAAATGCACTGGGACAACATCAAGGCCGCGCGCGGGGTGCGCCGCCTCGGCCGATTCTTTGAGTTCATGGCCGACCTGGCGCAATGGACGGACTACCGGCTGCTGTCGAGCGTACAGATGCAAGGGGCGCAGGGCGCCGATGGCGATGCGCAGGTCGACCAGATCAACGGCATCGTCAACCGCATGACCGCCAACCTGGCGGAGCCGATCTCGATGTCGGCCGTGGCGGCCGAACTCGGCATGAGTGAAAGCCGTTTCAGCCGCTTCTTCCAGCGTTCCACCGGCAACAGCTTTACCGACTTCGTCAACCGCGTGCGCATCAACAGCGCCTGCCACATGCTGATGCAGACCGACCACAAGGTCACCGACATCTGTTACCAGGTCGGGTTCAACAATGTGGCGAACTTCAACCGGCGTTTCCTGGAGATCAAGGGCATGACGCCCACCGAGTTCAGGCGCCAGGCCGATGGCCGATTCGGCCGGCCAGCCTGATTTTCCCGGTTATCCCCGCTTCTCCGGCAGGCGTGGAATCAAAACTGGTAGCCCAGCTGCACCGTGAAGCAGTTGGGGTCCAGCCTCACGTCAATCGTCTGGCCGGTGCTCAGCGTACCGCGCGTCTTGAGCAGGGTCTTGGTGTAGCTGCCTTCCACAAACCATTTCTCGGTGAGCTTGTAGACCCCCCCTATCTGAAAGGATGGGGCCAGCTTGGATTTGAAGGACACCCCGGTGGGCGGGCCGCCGGGGTTGGTCAGCGCGGTCAGCAGGGCGCTGCCTTTTTCCTTGTAAAACCGCACGTAGGACAGGCCGGCGCCCAGGTAGGGCCGGAAGCTGGCGTTGGCCTCGAAGAAGCGGTACTGGCCTATCAACGTGATCGGCAAGGCCTTGGTTTCTGCCACCTTGCCGAAACCCGCGAGCACGCCGTCGCCGGTGACGTCATGCCGGAATCCCAGGCCCAGCGGCAGGTGCAGGTTCAGGTGGTCGGTGATCATGTAATTCACCGCGCCTGTCAGCCGGGTGTCGTTGCTGACGCCGACGCGCACATTCGGTATGTTGCCCGTGAGGCTGTCGCTGTCCACCGAAGGTTTGATGCGCGTGACGCCGGCCGAGAGGGACCAGGTGCCGGCCTGCTGCGCGAAAACGGGGAGGGCGAAGGCAGCAGCCATGAGGGCCGCGGCAATCAGGTGGGGTCTGGAAAGAGTCATGGGCTGGTGACCGTTGTGGCGTTTTGGAGGGTTCATCCAGTGGATCGATGCGTCTCATGGTAGCGGCAAGCGCCGGTAAGCGCTGCCTTCCGCGTGGTTTTAAGGGGCGTGGGTGAAGCGCAGACGCAACGCCCTGGCCAATTGAAAACGTTCTTCGTACAAGGTTTGTACGGATGCGGACAAAGCGGCTTGCGCGCCCCAAAATCGGCCGCTGCCCCGGTCCCGGCCGGCCGCGGTAGCCCTGCGGGACGGGCCGCATTATCATGCGGCAGGGAATTCACCCTGTTTACACCTTGTGAGGAGGATCACTGTCATGAATTTCGGCCAAGCCATCTCCACCTGTTTTTCCAAATACGTCACTTTTACCGGCCGGGCATCGCGGCCGGAGTTCTGGTGGTTCTTCCTGTTCCAGATCATCGTCCTGATCGTCACCGGCATGATCAGCAACATCCTGTACGGCATCGCCGCGCTGGCGATGCTGTTGCCGGCAATCGCGGTGGGCGTGCGGCGCCTGCATGACATCGGCAAGACCGGCTGGCTGATGCTGATCGGCCTGATCCCGCTGGTCAACCTGCTGCTGCTGTACTGGTGCGTGCAGCCCTCGGAAGGCCCCAACCAGTATGACGAAGGCGCCGCACCCGCGGCACCCGCCGAGCAATAAAAAAAGGGCCGCGAAAGCGGCCCTTTTTGATGGAGCGAGAAGCTCAGGCAGGCATTACATGCCCATGTCGCCCATGCCGCCCATACCACCCATGCCGCCTGGCATGCCGCCGCCGGCGCCGGACTCTTCCTTCGGAGCCTCGGCAATCATGGCTTCGGTCGTCAGCATCAGGGATGCGACGGAGGCTGCGTTCTGCAGTGCGGTGCGGGTGACCTTCGTGGGATCCAGGATACCCATTTCGATCATGTCGCCGTAGGTGTCGTTGGCGGCGTTGAAACCGTAGTTGCCCTTGCCGGCCAGCACGGCGTTCACGACCACAGAGGCTTCGCCGCCTGCGTTGTAAACGATTTCGCGCAGGGGGGCTTCGATGGCGCGCAGCACCAGCTTGATACCGGCGTCCTGGTCAGGATTGTCGCCGGCGATCTTGCCTGCAGCCTGCTTGGCGCGCAGCAGCGCCACGCCGCCGCCGGCCACGATGCCTTCTTCCACGGCAGCGCGGGTAGCGTGCAGTGCGTCTTCAACGCGGGCCTTCTTTTCCTTCATTTCGACTTCGGTGGCAGCGCCGACCTTGATCACGGCAACACCGCCGGCCAGCTTGGCCACGCGCTCTTGCAGTTTTTCACGGTCGTAGTCGCTGGTCGCTTCTTCGATCTGGACACGGACTTGCTTGACGCGTGCTTCGATGTCGGCAGCGGCGCCGGAACCGTCGATGATGATGGTGTTTTCTTTGCCCACTTCGATGCGCTTGGCCTGGCCGAGGTCTGCCAGCGTCACTTTTTCGAGCGACATGCCGACTTCTTCAGCGATGACCTTGCCGCCGGTCAGGCAGGCGATGTCTTCCAGCATGGCTTTGCGGCGGTCGCCGAAGCCGGGGGCCTTCACAGCCACAACCTTCAGGATGCCGCGCAGGGTGTTCACCACCAAAGTTGCCAGGGCTTCGCCTTCGACTTCTTCGGCAATGATCAGCAGCGGACGGCCGGCCTTGGCGACTTGTTCCAGGGTAGGCAGCAGGTCACGGATGTTGCTGATCTTCTTGTCGTAGAGCAGAACAAAGGGGTTGTCCAGCAGTGCGGACTGCTTTTCAGGGTTGTTGATGAAGTAAGGGGAGAGGTAGCCGCGGTCGAACTGCATGCCTTCGACGACGTCGAGTTCGTTTTGCAGGGACTTGCCGTCTTCGACGGTGATCACGCCTTCTTTACCAACCTTGTCCATCGCGTCGGCAATGATCTTGCCGATGGATTCGTCGGAGTTGGCCGAGATCGAGCCGACCTGGGCGATTTCTTTCGACGTGGTGGTGGGCTTGGAAGCCTTCTTGAGCTCTTCGGTCAGGGCCAGCACGGCCTTGTCGATACCGCGCTTCAGGTCCATCGGGTTCATGCCGGCGGCAACGTACTTCATGCCTTCGCGGACGATGGCTTGTGCCAGAACGGTGGCGGTGGTGGTGCCGTCGCCGGCGTTGTCGGAGGTCTTGGAAGCGACTTCCTTGACCATCTGCGCGCCCATGTTCTGCAGCTTGTCCTTCAGTTCGATTTCCTTGGCGACGGACACACCGTCCTTGGTCACCGTGGGGGCGCCGAACGAGCGCTCCAGAACCACGTTACGGCCTTTGGGGCCCAGGGTTACCTTGACGGCGTTGGCCAGGATGTTCACACCCTCGACCATGCGTGCGCGGGCTTCGCCGCCGAAAATGACGTCTTTTGCTGCCATGATTAATTCTCCAGATTCAGTTAATTAAGGATTTGGGGTGGGTGAGAAATTACTTCTCGACCACTGCAAACAAATCTTCTTCTTTCATGACGAGCAGTTCGTCGCCGTCGACCTTGACGGTCTGGCCGCTGTATTTGCCGAACAGCACGCGGTCGCCGACTTTCACGCCCACGGGGCTCAGTTCGCCCTTGTCGTTTTTCTTGCCTGGGCCAACGGCCAGCACTTCGCCTTGATCAGGCTTTTCAGCGGCGCTGTCAGGAATGACGATGCCGGAAGCGGTTTTGGTTTCGTTTTCCACGCGTTTGACGATCACGCGGTCGTGCAAAGGACGAAGTTTCATGAGAGCTCCTTGTTTGAGAACACTGGTTTTGGGAATCAAAAAGCACCCGGCTGGAAGTGGGTGCTTGTTAACTTTGGTGGGATTGATCGGGCTTTGTTAGCACTCAATACCATCGAGTGCTAATCATAGGGGCAATTGGGGTCCATTTCAAGGCAAGGGCCGGAAAACCTGCTTTTTGGGGTGGCGGCGGGTGTTGCGGAGCGCCGTTGGGCCAGATTCCGTCAAAACCGGCCCGTTTGGCGACCGCGGTCACACGGCACTGCGCGCCTTGCTGGGCGCGTGGCCGATGACGCGCTTGAACGCCCGGCTGAAGGAGGCCTCGGAGTCGTAACCCAGCCGGTCGGCGGCCGTGGTGACACGCATTCCGTCCTGCGCGATCCAGTTGCGGGCCTGGAACATGCGGATGCGGGCCACGTACCGGGCAGGGCTCTCGCCCACCGACTCCTTGAAAGCCTGGGCAAAACGTGACCGCGATGCGCCCATGATGTTCGCCAGTTCCGGCACGCTCCAATCCTGCTCCGGCGTCGCATGGATGGCGGCCAGCACCTTGCCCACGCCGGGCGAGCGCAGCGCCGCGATCCAGCCAGTCGAGTTGCTGCAGGCGCATTCGACCCAGGCGCGGATGATGGTCGCGGCGAGCACATCGGCCATGCGGGCCAGGATGCCGCAGGCACCCATGCGGTTGAGCGAGGCTTCTCGCTCCATCGCCTCGAGCAGCATGGGCACGCCCGGGTCGCGCTGCGCCAGGTCGCCGGCGCGGATCACCCCCGGCATCATGGCCAGCAAGGGGTGCTGGGAGTCGAGGTTGAACTTCATGGTGCCGCAGAACATGACATGGGACGGTGCTTGCGCCGCGGGCGCTCCGTCCCGCAACAGATAGATATCGTCCGCGACCCGCTCACGATCGAAGGTCGCGAGGGCCACCGGCGGAACCTCGGGTGAACTGGCCAAGGTGTGGGCCGTGCCGCGCGGCAGCAGCACCGCGTCACCGGCCTTCAGTTCCATCCACCCGGACGGCTCTGTGTATAGCCAGCAATCTCCGCTGCCGACGAAATGAAAACGCGCGGTGGCTTGCGCTCCAAAGGAAATCGCCCACGGCGCGTGCATCAGGCAGCGGCCGTACTCGACACCATCCAGGCGCAGGCCCAGCAGGACCTGGGTGAGGGGATCGGGCCCCGCGGCGGGCGGGCCTGCGCCTTCATGAGGGGGCTGAACGACGGGCGTGAAAGTTCTGGAGGAATCGTCAAGCATTTCGGCTCTTTCGCCATGGAAATGTGTCGATGCTAGGCCTAAGCTGGTCACCCTGTCCTCAACAAGGCTTCATATCTCATGCCATCCAATTCCTCTTCTGCCTGCCTGGATCCGCTGGCTGCCGGCGCAGGCCCTGCCAACAATTCATCCGGCGAGGCCGCCGCTCTCTGGCCGGCGGTCGCCTCACTTTCCCTCGGCGGGGGGGGGGGGGGGCCCCCGCGCCGACCATCCCGCTGTTGACGGCGCACTTCGACCGCAAGCGGGTGCTGCTGACGCTCACTGCCCTTCTGCTGGTGTCCAACCTGCTGGCGGCGACGGCCGGCTCGCTCGCGGTGCTGCTGTTCGCGCGCGTGGTGCTCGGCATCGCGCTCGGCGGGTTCTGGTCGATGGCGGCGGCGCTGGCCATGCGCCTGGTGCCGGAGCGGCTTTTCCCGCGCGCCATGTCGCTGGTGTTGACTGGTGTCTCCATTGCCACCGTCTGCGCGGCGCCGGTCGGCGCCTGGATGGGCAGTTTGTGGGGATGGCGCAGCGCTTTTGTCGCGGCAGGCGTCGTCGGCGTGCTGGCTTTCCTTGTGCAGCTGGCCGCGTTGCCGGCGCTGCCGCCACGCGACAAGGCCAGTTTGAAGGGCCTGCGCGACCTGCTTACGCGGGGGCCGGTGCGCATTGCGCTGCTGGCGGTGCTGCTGGTGATATCCGGCCACTTCGCGGGCTTCACCTACATCCGGCCCGTGCTGGAAGACGTGACGAAGTTGTCGGTGGCGGCGATTTCCGCCGTGCTGCTGGGCTACGGCATCGGCGGCTTCTTCGGCAACTTTGCGGGGGGCTGGCTGGCGGGGCGCAGCGAACGCTACGCGATCGTCGCCGGCAGCGGGTTGATAGCCCTGCTGGCGGCTGCGCTGCTCATCGGCGGCAGCTCTACCGTGGTCACCGCCGTGGCCGTGGCGCTGTGGGGCTTCGCGTTCGGCGCATTCCCGGTCGGCTTCCAGACCTGGATCGTGCGTGCCGCACCCGACCAGGCGGAGGCCGCCGGCGGCCTGCTGGTGGCGGCCTTCCAGATCGCCATTGCCACGGGCGCCATCGCAGGCGGCCTCATCGTTGACCGGACAGGCGCGCTGGGAGCCCCCGCATTCGCCATGGTGGCGGTGGTGCTGGGCGGCCTGCTGGCATGGCGACGCGGCCCCGGATCCGGCCGCGGCTGAATCACGGAGGCGAACGTGACCCAGCCAAAACCAGATTCCGGCACCAATCGGCGCATCACATTGGCGGCGCACCCGCGCGGCCTGCCTGTTGCGTCCGACTTCCATCTCGTGACTGAGCCAGTGCCGCGCCCGGGCGAAGGCCAGGTGCTGTTGCGAACACAGTTCCTTTCGCTGGACCCGTACATGCGCAACCTGATGGACAGCATCGGGCCCGGATACGCGCCTCCCGTTCCGCTTGGCGGCACCATGCCGGGCGGCACCGTCAGCCGCGTCGTGGCGTCCAGGCATCCCCAGTACCGCGCGGGGGATCTCGTGCTCGCCAACGCCGGCTGGCAGGACTATTCCGTCAGCGATGGGGGCGACCTGCAGGCGATCGGTGAGATGGCCCGTCCCTCCCTGGCGCTGGGCGCACTCGGAATGCCGGGCTTCACGGCCCATGTCGGCCTGCTCGACATCGGCCAGCCCAGGGCCGGCGAAACCGTGGTTGTCGCGGCGGCCACCGGCGCGGTGGGCGCCATGGTCGGCCAGATCGCGAAACTCAAGGGCGCTCGCGTCGTCGGCATCGCCGGCGGTGACGACAAGTGCCGGCAGGCCGTCGACGACCTGGGCTTTGATGCCTGCGTCGACAGGCACGGGTCCTTATTTGCGGGACAGCTTGCCGCCGCATGCCCGGCGGGCATTGACGTGTATTTTGAGAACGTCGGCGGTGAGGTGTTGTCGGCAGTCCTTCCCCTGCTCAATATCGGCGCACGCATGCCGGTGTGCGGCTTTGTCGCGCATTACAACGACTCGGCCAGCTCACCCGGCGCCAACCAGCTGCCGCAGTTCCTGGCCGCCATCCTGCAGAAGCGGGTGCGGGTGCAGGGCTTCATCATCCTTGACCACTATGGCGCACGCTTTGACGTGTTCCGCCGCGAAATGGGCGAATGGGTTGGCAGTGGACAGGTCAAGGCGGTGGAGCATGTTGTCGATGGCCTGCTGGAAGCGCCTGCTGCCCTGTCGGACCTGCTGCAGGGCCGGCACTCAGGCAAGGTCGTTGTGCGCCTGGAGGCCTAGCTGCGGAGGCGGCGGATTGCGTTGGAAATGTGCGCCGCGAAAACGAGGGGCTGGTGCCAGCCGAATCGAGCTTGTCCTACACGGAATTCCTCTCCCGCTGACGACTTGTTACCCCCGCCGCCCCCTAAAGTCGAAATTCATCCACTCCGGGCCCAATGGGCAGCAAGATGTTTCTAGACAGTTTTCCACGCGAAGAAGCACAGGACAGCCGCGGCTTGCGTCCGGCGCGCGAAGCGGCGGCCGAACCGGCGGCCGAACCGGCCAAGTCCCGCCATCCTTGGCCTTTTCCGGTGTCCGGCAAGCAGGTCGGCGTGCCTGCGGCGCCGGCGCGACCGCAAGCCGGTGCGTCAGGATCCATCCCGGCCGGCAGCAGTTTTGTCACCTGATGGATTCCATGGAATTCGCCACTTCTGTGTCCGGGAGAGGGAAATGAGCAGCAGATCCAGTCCGGAGCCGGGGAACCGGCGGACCGGCGGTACAAAGACCCCTGCGGGCCCGCCCCGCAAGAAGGCTTCGGATGAATTCGGCAAGGAGGGCACCAACAAAACCCTTCCCCAGCCCAAGGCCGATGGCGAACCGTCCGAAGAACTGGGCAACACCCCGCATATCGGGAAGACGCCTTACACGCGCGGCTGAATTTGTTCAGCGGTGGCCGGCCTCACCCCTGGTGCGCCGCCTTGCGCAGCACCGTCAGGGGCAGCGTGGCCGCGATGGTCGTGCCCTGGGTGGCGTTGATGTCAAGGCGCCCGCCCGAGGCTTCCACCCGGTGGCGCATGCCCTGCAGGCCATGGCTTGAGGCCTGGACGGCCAGCGGGTCGAAACCCCGGCCGTCATCGTGGACCGTCACCACGATGTAGTCCTTGTAGCTCAGCAGGTTGATGTCCACGTTCTGCGCCTGCGCATAGCGGGCGATATTGGTCAGCGCTTCCTGCACCAGCCGGTAAACCGTCAGCTGGATGGTTTCGTCCAGGGCCGCGGGCTCAAGGTTGGTGGCGATGCTCAGGCCCGAACGCTGGGCGAATTCGCGCGTCAGGATTTCCAGGGCCGGCACCAGCCCGAGATTGGACAGTGAGGAAGGCCGAAGGTCTTCAATGATGCGCCGCTTCAGGGTGATGCCGCTGTTGAGCGTTTCGATCAGGTGCTCGATGCGGGCGGGCAGGTCGCCGTTGTCGCCGGAAAGCTTGGCCTTGATGCGCGCGACGTCGAGCTTGGCCGCCGTGAGCAGGGCGCCGAGTTCGTCGTGCAGTTCGCGCGCCAGGTGGCCTTTTTCTTCTTCCCGGATCTGCTGCAGGTGGGTGGCCAGTTCGGCCAGGCGGCTGGTGCGTTCCCTGATCTGGACGCCCAGCAGGTCGCGCTCGGCCTGCAAGGCCAGCTGCTGGCGCTGCCCGGCCTGCTCCAATGCGGCCGTCTGGCGCAGATACAGCCAGAAGGCGATAAAAGCGACGCTTGCCACCAGGGTGATGCCTATACGCGTCAGCAGCAGGGAGTGCCGGACTTCCGTGTAGCCGTTGGTGGTCTCCTGGTTGGTCTCGGTGACCAGCCGGGCGGCGCCGTTGCGGATGATGTCCATTTGCTCCTTGCCCACCTCCGTGGTCAGGACAAAGCGCCAGGCATCGTCCTTGCCCTCGTTCTTCATGCGGATGGACAGGTCCATTTCGGCCAGCTTGCGCTGCACCGTCCGCCCCAGCGTCGACAGCGTGTCGACCTGGTCCTTGCGCATGGCGAGCAACTCGCGCAGCTGATCCTGCGTCTGGCTGATGTCCGCGATGGCGGCCTTGTAGGGCTCCAGGTACATGGTGTCGCCGGTCAACAGGTAGCCGCGCTGCCCGGTTTCCGCGTCGAGCACATCGCGCAGCAGCCGCTGCACATGGCTGCGCGCGACGTGGGCCTTGGCCACTTCGTCCATCGCCTCCATGGATCGGAGGTACGACAGCTCGCTGATGCCGATCAGCGTGAGCACGGCGACCAGGGCACAGGCGATGTTGACGGCCATTTTGTGGGGAGTGCTTCGCATGGGAGCTTTCGTGGAAGTTCTCGAATGGTGCCGCCGGCCGGCGCACGCTGCCCAAAATTGTGGAGGCCGGCCCTCTCGGCAAGGCATGAAAAAGCCACCCGGAGGTGGCTCTATGGTGCCGGTATTCGGCAAGGTGCGGCGTAGGACGCCGCGCCTTGCCGCCGGTCTTGTTGTGTGGGGCTTACAGGCCCGCCGCCGCACGCAACGCAGCTGCCTTGTGGTGACCGCATCACATTGCTGCGCAATACGAGCGGTCCCCAAAGCTCAAGAGGAGCTTCGCTCCGCGGTCCTTACAGGCCCGCCGCTGCACGCAGCGCTTGAGCTTTATCAGTTCTTTAGCTTCGGCGCGGGCCTTCGGCCCTTAACTTCGCGATGCGAAGTTAGCCTGCGCTGAAAGCCGGACAAACTCGCTTCGCTCGGGGCCTTACAGGCCCGCAGCCGCGCGAAGCGCGGCCGCCTTGTCCGTCTTTTCCCACGTGAATTCCGGTTCGTCGCGGCCGAAGTGGCCATAGGCTGCGGTCTTTTCGTAAATGGGACGCAGCAGGTCCAGCATCTGGATGATGCCCTTGGGGCGCAGGTCGAAGTGCTCGTTGACCAGGGCCGAAAGCTTTTCGTCGGAGATCACGCCGGTACCTTCGGTGTAGACCGTGACGTTCATGGGCTTGGCCACGCCGATGGCGTAAGCCACCTGGATCTGGCACTGGCGGGCCAGGCCGGCCGCCACGATGTTCTTGGCGACGTAGCGGGCGGCGTAAGCGGCCGAACGGTCCACCTTGCTGGGATCCTTGCCGCTGAAGGCGCCGCCGCCGTGCGGGCAGGCGCCGCCGTAGGTGTCGACGATGATCTTGCGGCCGGTCAGGCCGCAGTCGCCCTGCGGGCCGCCGATGACGAAGCGGCCGGTCGGGTTGATCAGGTACTTGGTGTCCTTGGTCAGCATGCCCTTGGGCAGCACCGGCTTGATGATTTCCTCAATGATGGCTTCATTGAAAGAAGCCTTCATCTTGTGCGCGGTTTCGCTCTGGTCGGGGCTGTGCTGGGTGGACAGCACCACGGTGTCTATGCTGTGCGGCTTGCCGTCCACGTAGCGCATGGTGACCTGGCTTTTCGCGTCGGGGCGCAGGAAAGGCAGGCGGCCGTCCTTGCGCAGCTGGGCCTGGCGCTCGACGAGGCGGTGCGCATAATAAATCGGCGCGGGCATCAACTCGGGCGTTTCGTCGCAGGCGTAGCCGAACATCAGGCCCTGGTCGCCGGCGCCGGTGTTCAGGTGGTCGTCGCTGGCGTGGTCCACGCCCTGGGCGATGTCATTGGACTGCTTGTCGTAGCAGACCATGACGGCGCAGCCCTTGTAGTCGATGCCGTATTCGGTGTTGTCGTAGCCGATGCGCTTGATGGTGTCGCGCGCGACCTGGATGTAGTCGACGTGCGCGTTGGTGGTGATCTCGCCGGCCAGCACGACCAGGCCAGTGTTGGTCAGGGTCTCGGCAGCCACGCGCGAGAGCGGGTCCTGTTTAAAAATCGCGTCGAGAATCGCGTCGGAAATCTGGTCGGCAACCTTGTCGGGATGGCCTTCGGAGACGGATTCGGAAGTAAAGAGAAAATCGTTCGCCATTGCGTACACTCCATGAAGTTTGTCGGCGCGTTGCCGGCTGGGGTGCTTCGGCGAACGCTTTAGCAGTTTGGTTTAATGTCGCCCTGCAAGTTGTTCAGTAACTCAGCGACAGCCTTCATTATAAGACAGCCTGTTTTGGGCTGGATTGGCCCTTCAATACCCCTTTTGCCCGCTTAATGTCCTGGTTATTCCGTTTTTTCGCCCTCTGGCCGCTGGCCGCCCTGCATGCGCTTGGCGCTGCGCTGGGCTGGCTGGTCTGGGCCGCGAGCCCGCGCTACCGCGCGCAGTTCCGGGCCCATGTGGCGCAGGCCGGCCTGCCGTTTGAGCTGGCCCGACCGGCGATTGCGGAAGCCGGGCGTTTTATCGCCGAACTGCCCAAGCTGTGGATGCGGCCGGCCTCGGAGTCCTGCCTGGGCAATGTGCGGGTGGAAGGCCAGGCCCACGCGGAGCAGGCATTCGCTCAAGGCCGCGGGGTGATTTTTTTCGGTCCTCACTGCGGCAGTTTCGAGCTGGGCCCGCAGGCCCTGGCCGAACTCTACGGACCCATCACCGCCATCTACCGGCCGGCGCGCAAGGCCTGGCTGGCGCGGCTGGAGCGGCTGGCGCGCGACCGTGCCAACCTCACCGTCGTGCCGGCCTCGCTGAGCGGAATCCGCCTGATGCATAAAACCCTCAAGGCCAACCAGGCCGTGGCGCTGCTGACCGACCAGGTGCCGCCGGAGGGGCTGGGCGTCTGGGCGCCGTTTTTCGGCAAGCCGGCCTACACCATGACCCTGGCGGCGCGGCTGGCGCTGCAAAGCGGGGCGGTGCTGCTGCCGGTGAGCTGCGAGCGCCTGCCGCACGGCCGGGGCTATTTCCTCAAGATATGGCCGGCGGTCGAAGGCGTTCAGCCGGTCGATTCCGGCAAGCCCCGCGCCGAGCTGCTGCAGGCCGTGACGCAGATCAACCGCGCCATTGAAGCCATCGTGCTGAGCCAGCCCGGCCAGTACCTGTGGGGTTATGCGCGCTACAAGACACCCCGCAAGGAAGCACCGCTTTGAAGACTGCCCGACAGATGGCCGGCCGGCTGGTAACCCGCGGCGGCATCCTCTTTATGCAGCTGCTGGCCCTGGTGCCGCTTTCGTGGACACGCGGCCTGGGCACGCTGCTCGGCTGGGTGCTGTACGCCGTGGTGGGCGCGCGCCGGCGTGTGGTGGACAGCAACCTGGCCCTGTGCTTCCCGGCGCTTTCCGCGGACGAGCGGCGCCGGCTGAACGTGCAGACCTTTGTGTACTTCGCGCAGGCCTGGCTGGACCGTGCGTGGCTGTGGCATGCGCCCAAAACCTGGGTGCAGCGGCGCGTGAACCTGACGGGCGCGCTGGAAGAACTCGCGGGCAACGCGCCGACTGTGATTTTCCTGCCGCATTTTGTGGGGCTTGACGCTGCGTGGACCGCCGTGGCGCTGCAAATGCCCCGGCCCTCCACGACGATCTACACCGACCAGTCCAACAAGCTGGTGGATCGCTGGATACTGCGCGGGCGCCGGCGCTTCGGCAATTTACGCCTGTTCGGCCGCGCGGCCGGCGTCAAGCCCATCGTGGCGGCGCTGCGCGAAGGCCAGCCGCTGTATTTGCTGCCCGACATGGATTTCGGTCCCGACGATTCGGTGTTCGTGCCTTTTTTCGGCGTGCCCACCGCCACCGTGCCCTCGCTGTCGCGCTTCGCCAAACTGGGCCGTGCCAAGGTGTTGCCGCTGCTGCCGCGCATTACCCCTACCGGCTACGAGGTGCAGGTGTTGCCGGCCTGGACGGACTTCCCCTCCGACGATCCGGTGGCCGACACCGCGCTCATGAACGAGCGGCTGCGCGACTACATCGAGGCCATGCCGGCGCAGTACTACTGGGTGCACAAGCGTTTCAAGACCCGGCCTGAAGGCGATCCCTCGCTGTATTGAGTTGGCGCGGCCTCGTGGCCGTCAGCGCAAAAAATCCCCCAGATACGCCGCCACCAGCGCCGGCTGCTCATGGACGATCCAGTGGGTCGCGCCCTCGATGCGCTTCAGGTCCATGCGCGGCACATAGTCCTGCAAGCCGTCCAGCAAGACCGCCGGCAGGGCGATGTCGTCCATGGCCCAGAGCACCAGCGTGGGCAAGTGGATCTCCAGCATCTGGCGCGGAATCGTCACGGCCGCCGCGGCCGGGTCGTTGTGCGGCGGGCCGGGCCGGGGCGGGCGCAGCGGCGAGGCACGGTAGTAATTGCAGGGCCCGGTCAGGCCCTGGCGCCAGATGGCGCGGTACTGGTCCCGCAGTGCATCGGTGAGCCAGGCGTGCGGGCCGTCGGCCGCGCCCATGTGCGTGAAAAATTCCCAGAGGCGGCGAAAGTCGTCCTCGGCCAGCAACGCCTCGGCGTCGGGGCGGATCAGGAAGTTCATATAAGCGCTGGCGGCCTGCTGCACCGGCGACTGCTGCAGTTCGCGCAAAAAAGTGCCGGGGTGGGGCGAATTGATGATGGCCAGTTTTTTCATCAAGGCCGGTTGGCCGGCCGCGAGATTCCAGGCCACGGCGCCGCCCCAGTCATGCGCAACCAGGCATTCAAGCTGCCCGCCTTCCAGGGCTATCAGCGCGGCGATGTCCTGCACCAGGTGTTTGGGCCGATAGGCGGAGGCGTCAGTTGGCGCGCTGGACTGCTCGAAGCCGCGCAGGTTGGGCGCGATGCAGCGGAAGCCGCCGTTTTCGGGCAGGGCGAAGTGTTCGAGCAGGCCGTCCCAGACAAAGGCGGCTTCAGGGAAACCGTGCAGAAACATCAGCACGGGCCGGTCTCTGGCGCCGCTGGCGCGGCAGGACAGGGTGATGCCGTGCGGCAGGGCCTGCAAACTGGGTTCAATCATGGCGTTGCGCTCTGCTTTCTATTGAAGGCTGAAAGCGCCGCCCGGCCTTAATCGTTGATTTCAGGCACGTCTTCAGGCGCGGCCCTGGCGGCCTTGGCCGGCTTTTCAGGCGGATGGGCCCAGTCCCACAAATGCTGGGCGACCTCCTCGACGCCGCGGCGCTTCAGCGAAGAAAAGAGTTTGACGTCTCCGCCGCCGGCCTGCAGTCGCACAATGGACAGCGCCTTGGCCGCCTCGGTCTTGTTGAGCTTGTCGGATTTGGTCAACAGCACCAGGAACTTCAGGCCGTCTTCGACGCGCGGCCGGATCACGTCGAGCAGGATTTCGTCGAGTTCGGTCAGGCCCAGGCGCGGGTCGCATAGCAGCACCACGGCCTTGAGGTTGTCGCGCGTCTGCAAATAGTTGCCCATCACCTGCTGCCAGCGGTATTTGGCTTCCTTGGGCACGGCCGCATAGCCGTAGCCCGGCAGGTCGGCCAGCACCGCGTCGGTCACGCCCTGCTTGCCCAGGCTGAAAAGGTTGATGCTTTGCGTGCGGCCCGGTGTCTTGGAGGCAAACGCCAGCCTGTGCTGCTGCGTCAGGGTGTTGATGCAGGTGGATTTGCCGGCGTTGGAACGGCCCACGAAGGCGATTTCAGGCACGTCGACGCGCGGCAGGTGCTTGAGTTCGGGCGCGGTGGTCAGGAACTTGGCCGTGTGCAGCCAGCCCATGGCGATCTTGGGATCGGGGGTGCCGGGTGCGATTGGGGGCGTTTTGGACGGGGAAGCGGAAGTCATGGTCGGGCGGTCCCTGAAGGTCGGTTGCATGCCGGCGGCATGCGTTGAAAGGGGTCAGCGCCCCTGTGGGCGGGGCTTGGGAGGCCGTGAACCGGCAGGGAGCCCCTGGCGGATTGCCGCGGCAAGACCCGAATAATCGGGGGTGCCCTGAAGCCATTGTAAAATCAGAAAGTTATAAGTTTTGTGCGCCAACCAATTAAAACCCCCGATATGAAGCTGTTCGTTACTTCCCTCCTGGCCGCTTTGCTGGCCGTGCCCGCCGTGTCGTCGTTTGCCGCCGGCGAAGCCGCCCCCGCGCACGACGCCGCCCCGGCTGCCGCAGCGGCCCCGGCCAAGGTTGCCAAGCCTGACCTGGTCAAGGGCGGGGCCAGCTTTGCTGCCGTGTGCGCCAGCTGCCACGGCGACGACGGCAATTCGGGCACGCCCGCCAACCCCAAGCTGGCGCAGCAACACCCCGAATACCTGGTCAAGCAGCTGCAGGAGTTCAAATCCGGCAAGCGCAAAAACCCCATCATGCAGGGCTTCGCCTCGGCGCTGTCCGACGACGACATGAAAAACATCGCGTACTGGGCCACCTCGAAAAAAGCCAAGACCGGCTTTGCCAAGGACAAGGAACTGGTCGCCCTCGGTGAGCGCATCTACCGCGGCGGCGTGCAGGATCGCCAGATCGCCGCTTGCGCGGGCTGCCACAGCCCGACCGGCGCCGGCATTCCCTCCCAATACCCGCGCCTGGGCGGCCAGCATGCCGACTACACCGTGACGCAGCTGACCGCTTTCCGCGACGGCGGCCGCAAGAACAGCGCTCCCATGACCCAGGTGGCCGCCAAGCTGAACGACCGCGAAATCCGCGCGCTGGCCGACTACATCGCCGGCCTGCGCTGAGGCGAGGCCTGCCGCAAGGCGGGCTTTTTTGCCGAAAAAATACACGCAGTTCGACTGCCGTATTGAACCCAAGCCGCTAAAACCAATCACACCAAAGGCGGGTCTTTCTGATGAAAGCCCGCCTTTTTTCTTTTTTCTCTTTTGCCGGCTGCCGCCAGCCCGATCCGGTTCCATTTAAAGCATGACAGTTTCCACCGAGGGTATGAAGGTCAATTGGGGCTCCCGCAGCTTGCGGGCGTCGGTGGAACTGCTGTCGTCCATGCGGTTTTCCATTTCGCTGCTGACGGTGATCTGCATCGCGTCCATCATCGGCACGGTGCTCAAGCAGGCGGAGCCTCTGGGCAACTACGTAAACCAGTTCGGCCCGTTCTGGGCCCAGGCCTTCAGCCTGCTGAGCCTCAACACCGTCTACAGCGCCTGGTGGTTTCTGCTGATCCTGGCCTTCCTGGTCATTTCCACCTCGCTGTGCATCGCGCGCAACGCGCCCAAAATCCTGGTGGACCTGAACCAGCTCAAGGAAAACGTCCGGGAGCAAAGCCTCAAGGCCTTCGGCCACCGCGCCGAAGCCGCGCTGGCCGAAGCGCCCGAAGCCGCCGCGCGCCGCATCGGCCAGACGCTGGTGCAAAGCGGCTGGAAGGTCAAGCTGCAGCAGCGCCGCACGCCCGAAGGCGACGGCTGGATGGTGGCCGCCAAGAAGGGCGCGGCCAACAAGCTGGGCTATATCGCGGCGCACAGCGCCATCGTGCTGGTGTGCGTGGGCGGCCTGCTGGACGGCGACATGATCGTGCGCGGCCAGATGTGGCTCAACGGCAAATCCATTTACACCGGCGGCGGCTTGATCGCCGACGTGCCGGCGCAGTACCGCCTGAGCGACCGCAACCCGACCTTCCGCGCCAACCTGCTGGTGGCCGAAGGCACGCAGTCCAGCACCGCCATCCTGAACCAGCCCGGCGGTGTGCTGCTGCAGGAGCTGCCGTTTTCCATCGAACTGAAAAAATTCATCGTCGAGTACTACTCGACCGGCATGCCCAAGCTGTTCGCCAGCGACATCATCATCCACGACAAGGAAACCGGCGAAAAAATCCCGGCGCGCGTGGAGGTCAACCACCCGGCCCGCCACAAGGGCGTCGAGATCTACCAGTCCAGCTTCGACGACGGCGGCTCCAGCGTCACGCTCAAGGCTATTCCCATGGCGGCGGCCACCAAGCCCTTTGAAATCCAGGGCACCATAGGCGGCACCAGCAGCCTGAGCAACGGGCAGGGCGACAGCGCCGAAAAGCTGACGCTCGAATACACCGCGCTGCGCGTCATCAACGTGGAAAACTTCGCCTCGGGCGGCAGCATGGGCGGCTCGGGCGCCGACGTGCGCAAGGTCGACCTGCACCAGGCCATCGATTCGCGACTGGGCGCGGCCAACAAGACGGTCACGCAAAAAGAGCTGCGCAACGTCGGGCCCAGCGTGAGCTACAAGCTGCGCGATTCCGCCGGCCAGGCTCGCGAGTTCCACAACTACATGCTGCCGGTCAAGACCGACCCCGGCGAAAACAGCCCGGCGGTCTACCTGATGGGTGTGCGTGAGACCCCCTCGGCCCCTTTCCAGTACCTGCGCATCCCGGTCGATGCCGAAGGCGGCATGGAAACCTTTTTGCGGCTGCGCGCCGCGCTGGCCAACCCGGCCCAGCGCGAGCTGGCCGTCAAGCGCTATGCCAGCCAGGCCATAGGCCGTGAACGGCCCGAACTGGCGCAGCAGCTCGCAGCTTCGGCTTCGCGCGCGCTGGCGCTGTTTGCCGGCGGCGGCCCGGCTGCGGCTGGGGGCAAGACCGCCGGCCTGCAGGCGATTTCCGACTTCATGGAAGCCAATGTGCCCGAAGCCGAGCGCAACCGCGCCGGCGAGGTGCTGGTCCGCATCCTCAACGGCGCGCTGTTCGAACTGGCCCAGATGACACGCGAGCAGGCCGGGCTCAAGCCCATGGCGCAGGACGAAAAAACCCTGGCCTTCATGTCGCAGATGGTGCTGAGCCTGTCGGACGCCCATTTCTATCCGGCGCCCATGGCTTTTGAGCTCAAGGATTTCACGCAGGTCCAGGCCAGCGTGTTCCAGGTGGCGCGCGCGCCGGGCAAAACCATCGTGTACCTGGGCTGCGCCTTCCTGATCCTGGGCGTGTTCGCCATGCTGTATGTGCGTGAGCGCCGCGTCTGGGTCTGGCTGGCGCCGCGCGGCGCGGGTAGCGGCCAGGCAAAGGATCACAATGTTGTGGATTCAGTGCCGGAATCAGCCGCTGGCTGCAGCCAGGCCACCATGGCCTTGTCCACCAATCGCAAGACCCTGGATGGCGACAAGGAGTTCGAGATGTTGAAAACGAAACTGTTGCAGGCGCCTTTATGACTACCTCCACCATTAACACCACGGCGGTGAACACCACCACGCTGAAGGCCGGCGGCGGCGACAGCACGCTGAGCCTCAACGAAGGCTATTTCGCCCGGCGCAATGTGCTGGACTGGGTATTCGCCGCGCTGGTCGCCGGCGGCTTTCTCTATGCCTTCGTGCGCTACGGCGCTTTCATGGACGTCTATGAAAAAGGCATCCTTCTGGCGGCTATTCCCGCGGCCATCGCCATGGGCTGGTTCTGGCGGCCGCTGCGCGTGCTGATGGTGGTGGTGAGCGTCTTTGCGCTGCTTGGCATCGCCTCCTACCAGGGCGACCTGGCGCGGGCCGAGCAGGTGTTCTGGCTCAAGTATTTCCTGTCCAGCCAGTCGGCCATTTTGTGGATGAGCGTGCTGTTTTTCATGAGCACGATTTTTTACTGGCTGGGCATGTTCGCCAAAGGCCAGAGCGGCACGCTGGAGTCGCTGGGCTCCAAAATCGCCTGGGTCGCCGTCGGCATGGCCTTGATCGGCACGCTGGTGCGCTGGTACGAGAGCTACCTGATCGGCGCCGACGTCGGCCATATTCCCGTGAGCAACCTGTACGAAGTGTTTGTGCTGTTCTGCTGGATGACGGCGGCCTTCTACCTCTACTTTGAATCGCAGTACAACACCCGCGCGCTGGGCGCTTTTGTGATGCTGGTGGTCAGCGCCGCGGTCGGCTTTTTGCTCTGGTACACCGTGGTGCGTGAAGCCCATGAAATCCAGCCGCTGGTGCCCGCCCTCAAAAGCTGGTGGATGAAGCTGCACGTGCCGGCCAACTTTATCGGCTACGGCATGTTCTCGCTGGCCGCCATGGTGTCGCTGTCTTACCTGATCAAGCAGCAGGCCGATGAAAAGCAGTGGCACCGGCTCACGCCACTGTGGCTGCTGGGTGTCGTGCTGTGCTTCGTGCCCATCGTGTTTCGCAGCAAGTCGCCGGCCGAAGTGGGCGGCAGCTATTACTGGGTCGGTTACCTGGCGGTGTCGGGGCTGATCGCCGCCGGCATCCTGCTGGGCCGTAAACGCATTGCCGCGCGCTTGCCCAGCTTCGAGGTGCTGGATGACGTGATGTACAAGGCGATTGCCGTCGGTTTCGCTTTCTTCACCATTGCCACCGTGCTGGGCGCCCTGTGGGCGGCCGAGGCCTGGGGCGGCTATTGGAGCTGGGACCCCAAGGAAACCTGGGCGCTGATCGTCTGGCTCAATTACGCCGCCTGGCTGCATATGCGCCTCATGAAAGGCCTGCGCGGAACGGTCGCCGCCTGGTGGGCCCTGGTGGGGCTGGCGGTCACTTCGTTTGCCTTCCTGGGCGTCAATATGTTCCTTTCGGGCTTGCACAGCTACGGAACCTTGTAGCCGGCGGGGAGTCTTTGTAAAAGCCCCTGGCTGAATCCGTGTAAGAAACTGCCGCGTATTCAGACTAAGCCATAACGGATTTTTTCAAGGACGCTCTCATGCTCATCAAGACCCACGCCAGCGGTTTCGACCATATTGTTCCCAGCGAGATCACGCCGCAGGGCATTTACCAGGGCCGGCGCGACCTGATCAAGCTGATGGCCACGGGCGCAGCGGGTACGGCCATGGCGAGCTGGGCGGGGCGCGAGGCCATGGCGCAGACGGTGCAAAAACCCGGCAAGCTGGCGGCCCTGGCCGGCGGAAAATCGGCGGTAGCCGGCGCCACGACCATGGAAAAGGTCACCGACTACAAAGACGCCTCCACTTACAACAACTACTACGAGTTCGGCACCGACAAGGCCGACCCCGCCAGGAATGCCCACACCCTGGTGACCAAACCCTGGTCGGTGGCCGTTGAGGGCCTGGTCAAGCAGCCCAAAACCTTCACGCTGGAAGACCTGATCAAGCTTGCGCCGCAGGAAGAGCGCATTTACCGCCTGCGTTGCGTTGAAGGCTGGTCCATGGTGATTCCCTGGGTCGGTTATTCGCTGTCCGAACTGATAAAAAAGGTCGAGCCGCTGGGCAACGCCAAGTATGTCGAGTTCATCACCCTGGCCGATCCCAAGACCATGCCTTTTGTCGGCTCGCGCGTGCTGGACTGGCCTTATGTGGAAGCCCTGCGCATGGACGAAGCCATGCATCCGCTGGCGCTGCTGGCCTTCGGCATGTACGGCGAAGTGCTGCCCAACCAGAACGGTGCGCCGGTGCGCATGGTGCTGCCCTGGAAGTACGGTTTCAAGAGCGGCAAGAGCATCGTCAAGATCCGCTTCACCGACAAGGAACCGCGCACGGCCTGGAACAAGGCCGCGGCGCAGGAGTACGGGTTTTATTCGAATGTGAACCCGAACGTGGACCACCCGCGCTGGAGCCAGGCCACCGAGCGCCGCATCGGCGAAGACGGCCTGTTCGCCAAAAAGCGCAAGACCTTGATGTTCAACGGCTACGAAGCCCAGGTGGGCCAGCTCTACGCCGGCATGGACCTCAAGAAGAATTTCTGATGGCCACGCTCAAGGCGGCAACGCAGAAGTGGCTGCTGCACCCAGCGGCCAAGCCGGTGCTGTTCATCGCTTGCCTGCTGCCCTTCGCCTGGCTGTTCTACGGCGCTTTCACCAACCAGCTCGGGGCCAATCCCGCTGAAGCGCTGATACGCGCCACCGGTGACTGGACGCTGCGCTTTATCTGCATCGTGCTGACGGTCACGCCGCTGCGTGTCATCAGCGGCACGCCGGCACTGGCGCGTTTTCGGCGCATGCTGGGGCTCTTCGCGTATTTTTATGTCGTGGTGCACCTGCTGAGCTACAGCTGGTTCGACATGGGCTTTGACTTTGCCGACATCGCCAGGGACATCGCCAAGCGGCCATTCATCCTGGTGGGGTTTTCAGCCTTTGTGCTGTTGACGCCGCTGGCGGCCACGTCTTTCAACGCCGCGATCAAGGCCATGGGTGCCAAACGCTGGCAGTGGCTGCACAAGCTGGTCTACCTGATCGCCGGCCTGGGCTTGCTGCATTTTTTCTGGATGCGTGCCGGCAAGAACAACTTTGCCGAGGTGTTTGTCTACGCCACGATCATCGCGGTGCTGCTGGGCTGGCGCGTGCAGCAGTACCTCAAGAAAAAGAAGCCGCAGCCCGCCTACGGCGTTCGCGGAAAACTGTCCTAGCGGTCAGCCGACCAGTTGCTCTTGCCGCATCTGGTCTTCCGCGGTTTCGCGGCGGCGTATCAGGTGCACCTGGTCGCCGTCGACCAGCAGTTCGGCCGCGCGGCCGCGGGTGTTGTAGTTGCTGGCCATGCTCATGCAATAGGCGCCGGCCGACATCACGGCCAGCTGGTCGCCCGCCACCACGCTGAGCGCGCGGTCGCGGCCTATCCAGTCGCCGCTTTCGCAGACCGGCCCGACCACGTCGTAAGTCATTTCCACCGCACCCTTTGTGGCGGTAGCCGTCACCGGCGCGATGGCGTGGAAAGCCTGGTACATCGCCGGGCGCGGCAGGTCGTTCATGGCCGCGTCGATGATGCAGAAGTTCTTGTGCTCGCCGGGTTTGACGTAGAGCACCTCGGTCAGGCAGACGCCGGCATTGCCGACCAGGGAGCGGCCGGGCTCGATCATGAGCTTTTTGCCGCCATAGCCGCGTGCATCCAGCCGGGCCAGCAATTGCTGCCACAGCGCATCGGCTTCGGGGGGCGTGTCGTTGTTGTAATTGATGCCCAGGCCGCCGCCGAAATCGATGTGCTCCAGCGGGATGCCGGCGCCTTCAATGGCCGCCACCAGGTCCAGCACCCGGTCCATGGCGTCGAGGTAGGGCGTGGCGTCGGTAATCTGCGATCCGATGTGGCAGTCGATGCCGACGACGCGCAAGCCCTTGAGCGAAGCCGCATGCTGGTAGATGCGCAGCGCGTCTTCGTGCGCGACGCCGAACTTGTTGTCCTTGAGGCCGGTGGAGATATAGGGGTGCGTCTTGGGATCCACGTTCGGGTTGACGCGGATGCTAACGGGTGCTCGCAGGCCCTGGGCCAGCGCCACCCCGGACAGCACGTCGAGCTCAGCCTCGCTTTCGACGTTGAAGCAGCCTATGCCGGCGGCCAGTGCCTTGCGCATTTCGGCGCGGGTTTTGCCCACGCCCGAGAAAATGATTTTTCCGGGCTCGCCGCCCGCCGCCAGCACGCGGTCGAGCTCGCCGCCCGAGACGATGTCAAAACCACACCCGGCGCGGGCAAACACCTGCAGCACGCCCAGCGAGGAATTGGCCTTCATGGCGTAGCAGATCTGCGCATGGCGGCCGGCAAAGCCGCGCTGGTAGGCGGCCAGCGCCGACAGCATGGCGGCCTTGGAATACACGAAGAGCGGCGTGCCATGCGCGGCGGCGAGATCCCGCAGGCGCAGGTTTTCAACAAAGAGCTCGCCCTCGCGGTAGGCGAAATGCGGATGGCCGGGAAGGGATGGGCGGGTCATGGGTGGTGCTGGCTGTGGAAGGAAAGGTTCGAGGTATCTTAAGGAGAGCGCGGCGTGCGCGCCATGACCGATTCAAGGTGTCTTTGCGTCGACGCCTTGGATTTCAAGGTTCAGGCCGCGCACGGCCTGGAGCCTTGCAGGGCCGGCCGTCAAATGCTTAGCGGGCGGCCGAGGCCGGCACAACCGGTGCGGTCACGGCGGCGGGAGGCGCCTCAGGAAGGGTGGTTGATGGCGCGGGCGAGGTGGGCAGGGCCGCGGCCGGGACCTTGGGCGGCACGGGAAGGTAAAGCGCGCCTTTTTGGCCGCAACCGGCCAGCAGGGCGGCTGCGGCCACAATCGCGGCAAGGCCATGCCGGAAGCCGGGATTGCGGGCGCGGCCTAAAATTTGAACTGAAGAAACCATGACGGGATTGTAATGACGGACCTTGAATACCAGGATCTGGCCGAGCGCGCGCTCCAGGCAGTGGAAGCGGCCTGCGACCGGATCAACGATGAGACCGATGCGGACATCGACAACCAGCGGACCGGCGGCATGGTCACGCTGACCTTTGCCAACCGCAGCCAGATCGTCATCAACCTGCAGAAACCGCTGCAGGAAATCTGGATGGCGGCCAGGGCCGGCGGGTTTCACTATAAATACAGTGCGGGGCGCTGGGCTGACACCAAGGATTCCAGCGAATTTTTCGCCCAGCTCTCACGCTACGCCGGCGAGCAAGCCGGCCAGCCGCTGGTGTTCAAGGCGCCGGACTGATTGCTCCGGCCGCGCTGGAAGTAAAAACGGCCCGTGAGGGCCGTTTTTCATGCACGGTGCGCGACCGTCAGTTCTTGAACAGGTCCAGGATGCGCTTTTTCTCGTCCGAAGGCGGTAGCACCTGGATCGCGCCGCCCGGTCCGGCGGGACTGGCCGGCTGGCCCGCATTGGCGGCGGCGGCCGGGTCTTGCTGGATGCCCACGGTGCTGACACCCGAGCCCCGGGCGTACTCGCTGTAGTACCACTCGCCCCCCACGTTGACCACGCCTTCGGGCGCCGGGTATTCGGCGACCGGCACGCCCTTGAGGGCGTATTCCATGTAATTGATCCAGATCGGCAGGCTCAGGCCACCGCCGGTTTCCCGGTCGCCGAGCTTTTTGGGCGTGTCGTAGCCCATCCAGACCGCCGCCGCCAGCGTGGGCTGGAAACCCACGAACCAGGTGTCGATGGAATCATTGGTCGTGCCGGTTTTGCCGTAGAGGTCGGGCCGCTTGAGCGTGGCCTGCGCCTTGGCCGCCGTGCCCGAGCGCGCGACTTCCTGCAGCAGGCTGTCCATGATGAAAGCGTTGCGCGCCTCGATGCCCCGGGCCGACTCGTCCAGCGCGGGCGGCTTGGTGTCCAGCAGGACTTTGCCGCGCTGGTCGGTGATTTTGGTGACCAGGTAGGGATTGACGCGGTAGCCACCGTTGGCGAACACGGAGTAGGCGGTCACCATCTGCATGGGCGTGACCGAGCCGGCGCCCAGCGCCATGGTCAGGTAGGCGGGGTGCTTTTCGGCTTCAAAACCGAAGCGGGTGATCCAGTCCTGGGCGTAGGGCGCGCCAATAGCCTGCAGGATCCGGATGGAAATCATGTTCTTGGATTTCTTCAATCCGGTGCGCAGGCTCATGGGGCCTTCGAAATTGCCGTCGTAGTTTTTCGGCTCCCAGGGCTGGCCGCCGGTGACGCCCGCGTCGAAGAACAGCGGGGCGTCATTGACCACGGTGGCGGGGGTGAAGCCTTTTTCCAGTGCGGCGGAGTAGATAAAGGGCTTGAAGCTGGAACCGGGCTGGCGCCAGGCCTGGGTCACGTGGTTGAACTTGTTTTTCTCAAAATCGAAGCCGCCCACCAGCGCGCGTATGGAGCCGTCGCGCGGGTCCAGCGCCACAAAAGCGCCTTCAACCTCGGGTAGCTGGGTGATTTCCCAGGTGTTTTTCGGCGTTTTCGCCACGCGGATCAGGGCGCCGCGGCGGATCTTGATATTGGGGCCGGCCTTGTCGGCCAGGCCGGACTGCGCGGGTTTCAGGCCGTCGCCGGTGATTTCAACGGTTTCGCTGTTCTGGCGCATGGCCAGGATGCGCTTGGGATTGGCCTCGAGCACCACGGCCGACATGACGTCGCCGTTGTCGGGGTTGTCGGTCAGCGCGTCGTCGATGGCGTCTTCGGTTTCCTGGGGATTGGCGGGCAGGTCTATGAATTTCTCGGGGCCGCGGTAGATCTGGCGGCGTTCGTAATCCATGATGCCCTTGCGCAGGGCCTTGTAGGCCACGGTCTGGTCGGTGGCGCGCAGGGTCGTGTAGACGTTCAACCCGCGGGTATAGGTTTCGTCGCCGTACTGGTTGTAGACCAGCTGGCGCACCGTTTCGGCCACGTACTCGGCATGCACCCGGCCGGCGTCGGGCCCGGTCCTGACCTTCAGAGGCTCTTCCTTGGCGGCCTTGGCCTGCTCGGCCGTGATGAAGCCGTTTTCCTCCATGCGCTCGATGATGTAGAGCTGGCGCGCCCGGGCGCGTTTGGGGTTGGCGATGGGGTTGTAGGCCGACGGCGCCTTGGGCAGGCCGGCCAGCATGGCCGCCTCGGAGATCGTGATGTTCTTGAGCGGTTTGCCGAAATAAGCCTCGGAAGCCGCGGCAAAGCCGTAAGCCCGGTTGCCCAGGAAGATCTGGTTCATATAGATCTCAAGGATCTGGTCCTTGGTCAGCATGTGCTCCAGCTTGAAGGTCAGCAGGATTTCGTAGATCTTGCGGGTGTAGCTTTTCTCCGCCGAGAGATAGACATTGCGTGCCACCTGCATGGTGATGGTCGAGGCGCCTTGGCTCTTGGCCCGGCCCACGTTGGCGAAGCCGGCGCGGATCACGCCCAGGTAGTCCACCCCGCCATGGGAGAAAAAGCGCGCGTCCTCAATGGCCAGCACGGCATCTTTCATGACCTGTGGGATGTCCTTGATGGGGGTCAGGCTGCGCCGCTCCTCGCCGAATTCGCCGATCACCACCCCGTCGGCGGAATAAACGCGCAGCGGCAGTTTCGGCCGGTAGTCCACCAGGTCCGAGATGTCGGGAAGGTTGGGGTAGGCAACCGACAGGGCCACGGCGGCAAACAGCAGGACGCTGACGACGCCTGCGAGCAACAGGCCGGTGCTCCACAGCATCAGTTTGACCAGCCAGCGCGGCAGCCAGGACTTGGCTGGCCTTGACGACTTGGCCGGGCCGGGATTTGAATCAGGAGAGGTGGGCGTTGAGGGCATGTAGGCAATCGTAAAGTCGCGTCACTATTATAAAAATCCTGGAAACCGGGGCGTACCGGGCTGGCGCCGCCGCATCACTCTTTTACGTTTGCAGACATCGTCTTACCCCCGCCAGCTCGCTTGCACTCAGTTACAAGCGTCGGCTTTTGACAACGTTCTGGATGTGCGGAACAGGAAAAATCCTTACTGCACAAAGAGCTTACTGCTACTATTCAAGTGATTTCTTAAGTATGCAAGGCTACATATTAGCCGTCATTTGGGGACTGCCTTGATCTCTCTGGGGTCGTTATTCAACCGCCAACAACCCGCTTTGCTGGGTTTGGATATCAGTTCGTCCAGCGTCAAGCTGGTGGAGTTGAGCCGTGACAAGGCCGGTAACCTGGTGCTGGATCGCTGTGCGATCGAGCCCCTGGAGCGCGGCTGGATCACCGACGGCAACGTCGAAAAATTCGACGAAGTCGCCGACGCCGTGCGCCGCCTGGTCAAAAAGAGCGGAACCCGCACCAAAAACGTCGCCATGGCGCTGCCCGCTTCCGCGGTCATCACCAAAAAAATCATCCTGCCCGGGGGCATGACGGATGCCGAACTCGAAACCCAGGTCGAGTCGGAAGCCAACCAATATATTCCCTTCTCCCTGGATGAAGTCAGCCTTGACTTCTGTGTGGTGGGCCCCAGCGCCACCTCCAGCGGCGATGTTGAGGTGCTGATTGCCGCCTCGCGCAAGGAGAAGGTACAGGATCGGGAAGGCCTGGCTGAAGCCGCGGGGCTCAAGCCCATCGTGGTCGATGTGGAGTCTTACGCTTCGCGCCTGGCAACCGCCCGCCTGATCGAAAACCTGCCCAACAAGGGGGTGGACACCATGGTCGCCCTGTTCGAGGTCGGCGCCTTGACCACCAGCATGCAGGTCATCAAGAACGACGAAGTGTTGTATGAGCGCGACCAGGCCTTCGGCGGCGCGCAACTGACGCAGCTGATCGTCCGCCAGTACGGCTTTTCGCCGGAAGAGGCCGAGAGCAAGAAGCGCAGCGGCGACCTGCCGGAAGACTACGGCTCCGGCGTCCTGAAGCCCTTTGTGGAAAGCATGGCCCAGGAAATCGGCCGCGCCCTGCAGTTCTTCTTTACCAGCACCCCGCACAACAAGGTGGACTACGTCATGCTGGCCGGCGGTTCTTCCGCCCTGCCGGGGCTGACCGATTCCGTCACGCAGCAGACCTCGTTCGCCTGCCTCCTGGCCAACCCTTTTGAGGGCATGGAACTGGGCGACAGCGTGCGGGAAAAGAAAATGCGCCGTGAGGCATCGTCTTACCTGACCTCCTGCGGTCTGGCTTTGCGGAGGTTCCTGCAGTGATTCTGGTCAATCTGCTCCCGCACCGCGAAGCTGCGCGCAAGCGCAGGCGCGAAACGTTTTTCGCCACGCTTGGCATGGCCGCCCTGATCGGCGGCTTGATCTGCGGCGCCGTGTACTCCTGGTACCTCGCACAGATCGAAGCCCAGCGCAGCAAGAACAATTTCCTGAAAGTCGAGATCACGCGCCTGGAAGCGCAGATCAAGGACATCGCCACGCTGCAGGCGGAAATCGCCGCATTGAGGGCACGCCAGAACGCGGTGGAAGACCTGCAAGGCAACCGCAATCTGCCGGTCTACCTGCTCAGTGAACTGGTCAAGCAGTTGCCTGACGGCGTGTACATCAACAGCATGAGGCAGGACAACCAGACGGTGTTCATCACCGGCGTGGCCCAGTCCAACGAGCGGGTTTCCGAACTTCTGCGCAACCTGGCCAACAACAGCCCCTGGCTGACCCGGCCGGAACTGGTTGAAATCACGGCCAGCGTGGTGTCGCTGACGCCGCGCGACCAGCGGCGCGTGTCCAATTTCTCCATGCGTGTCGGGCTCAAGCGCCCCGCCGCGCCCAAGGCGCCCGGTTCCGCACCGGCCGGCTCGACGCCTGGTGCCGCGCCGGCGGCTGCGGCGATCCCGGCCAAAGCCTGAAGCAGGTTGAACGATCATGGCAAAAACTCCCAAAATCTCCGTCGATTTCTCGGCGATCCAAAACAGCCTGAAGGCCCAGTTCTCCGGGCTTGACGCCAATGACCCGCCTTCATGGCCGGCGTTGCCGCGCTATCTTCTCTGCGTCGCCGTCACGGTTCTCGTGGTGGTCGCGCTGTGGTTTGTCTGGCTCAGTTCCTCGGACGAAGAACTGACGGCCGAGCAGGCCAAGGAAGTCCAGTTGCGGGAAGACTACAAGAAGAAACTGGTGCAGGCGGTGAACCTTGATGCCCTGAAAAAGCAGCGCGAGCAGGTTCAGCAATATGTGACCCAGCTGGAGAAGCAGCTTCCGAGCAAGGCTGAAATGGATGCCCTGCTTTCGGACATCAACCAGGCCGGCCTGGGCCGCAGCCTGCAGTTCGAGCTGTTCCGGCCGGGGCAGGTCAGCGTTAAAGAGTACTACGCCGAACTGCCCATCGCGGTGCGCGTCACGGGCCGGTATCACGACATCGGCGCTTTTGCCGCGGACATCGCCAATCTCTCCCGCATCGTGACCTTGAACAATTTGAACCTGGTGCCGACCAAAGACGGAAATCTCGTCATGGACACCACGGCCAAGACATTCCGCTACCTCGATCCCGAGGAAGTGGCCCTGCAGCGCAAGAGCGCCCCGGGAGCCAAAAAATGAGGCTTAACAACTATGTGCTGACCAGCGGTCTGGTATTGGCGCTGCTGACGTTGGCGGGTTGCGGTTCGTCCGAGCAGGAAGAACTCCAGCAATGGATGACGGAGCAGCGCAATGCAACCCGGCCCAAGGTCGACCCCCTGCCCGAGCCCACCAAATTCTCGCCGCAGGCCTATAACCAGGAAGGCGCCATTGAGCCCTTCAGCAACCAGAAATTGACGCAGGCGCTCAAGCGTGACTCCAACCAGGCGACGGCCAATGCGGGCCTGATCGCGCCGGAACTGAGCCGGCGCAAGGAACCCCTGGAAGCCTACCCCCTGGACGCGACCTTCATGGTCGGAAGCCTGATCAAGGTGGGCCAGCCGGTGGCGCTGGTCAAGGTCGACAACCTGATTTACCAGGTCCGGGTCGGCAACTACCTTGGGCAGAATTACGGCCGGATCACGCAGGTGGGTGAAACAAGCCTTTCCCTGCGTGAGATCGTGCAGGATGCTGCGGGCGAATGGATTGAGCGGACGGCGACTTTACAGCTATTAGAGGGATCAAAATGAACAAGCAAACATGGGCATTGGCGGCAGAGGGTACAGGAGGCGGCCTGAAGCGTTTGCTTGAACGTGTGTTGCGCGGCGCTTCGTTCAGCATGGCTTTGTCGTTGCTGGCGGCAACGCTGCCGGCGGCCGCACAGGCGCAAAATTCCATTCAATCGGTGACCGGTTCTGTCCAGGGCGGCTCAGAGATCATCCGCATCGACCTGGCCGAGCCTTTGACCGCCATCCCCAACGGATTCACCATCCAGTCGCCGGCGCGTATCGCCCTGGATTTCCCCGGTGTCAGCAATGCCATGGGGCGGACCGCGGTGGACATGAACGTCGGTAACCTGCGCTCGGCGAACGTGGTGCAGGCCGGCGACCGGACCCGCGTGGTGCTCAATCTCAAGGCGCCATCGACTTACAAGGCCGACATACAGGGCAAATCACTGGTGATCACACTGGATCCGTCCTCTTCGGCAAGTGCTTCGCCAGCGGCGCCGGCGCAGGTTTTCGCGGAAAGCCGCAATCGCGACGTGTTGCCGCTCAAGGATGTCGACTTCCGCCGTGGAACCGACAGCGCAGGGCGCATCGTCGTGGGTCTGTCCAATAACGAAGTGGGCGTTGACATACGCCAGCAGGGCCAGACCCTGGTAGTTGAATTCCTGAAGACGGCCTTGCCTGAAGGCCTGCGCCGCCGCCTCGACGTGGCCGACTTCGGCACGCCGGTGCAAACCGTCACAACTTTCCAGACCGGCGACAAGGTCCGCATGGTGGTGGAGCCCAAGGGCGCCTGGGAGCACAGCGCCTACCAGAGCGACAACCAGTTTGTGCTGGAGGTCCGCCCCCTGAAGGTCGACCCGACCAAACTGACCCAGGGACCCGGCTACACCGGCGAGAAACTCTCGCTGAACTTCCAGAACATTGAAATCCGCTCCCTGTTGCAGGTGATCGCCGACTTCACGAACTTCAACATTGTCACTTCAGATTCCGTGACGGGCAGCGTCACGCTGAGGCTGAAGGATGTGCCCTGGGACCAGGCACTGGACATCATTCTCCAGTCCAAGGGCCTGGGCATGCGCAAAAACGGCAACGTACTGGTCATCGCGCCCAAGGACGAATTGGCTGCCAAGGACAAGCTGGACCTGGAATCGCGCAATGCCATCCAGAGTCTCGAGCCTGTTCGCACCCAGTCTTTCCAGATCAATTACGCCAAGGCTGCGGACATCGCGACACAGATCAGCGCCGGCGGAAGCGGGCCGGCGAGCGCCCGTATCCTGTCCCAGCGCGGCAGCGTCATTTCCGAAGCCCGGACCAACCAGTTGTTTGTGACCGACATTCCCTCGAGGCTGGAGGCGGTTCAAAGCCTGATCACCAAACTCGACGTGGCGGTTCGCCAGGTGCTGATCGAGGCGCGCATCGTCGAGGCTTCGGACACCTTCGGAAAATCGCTGGGCGTACGTCTCGGCGGCCAGCCCTTCAACCAGAACACCAACTCGGCGTTCGGCGGCACCTACAGCGCGGCGACGGCGGGCACCAATGCCGGCGAATTTGTGAGCCTGCCGGGCGTGGGCCAGAACGGCTTCTCGGCAGCGACGTTTGCCGTCTCCCTGTTCAACGCGGCCAAGACGCGATTCCTCAACCTCGAAATTTCCGCGTCCGAAGCCGACGGCAAGACCAAGATCGTCTCCAGCCCCCGCGTTGTCACGGCGGACCAGGTGAAGGCGCTGATCGAGCAGGGTACGGAACTGCCGTACCAGCAGGCGACCTCCAGCGGCGCCACGTCCATCAGCTTCCGCAAGGCCAACCTGAAGCTCGAGGTCACGCCGCAGATCACGCCTGAAGGCAACATCATCCTGAACGTCGACGTCAACAAGGACAGCGTGGGCCGCGAAACGGCCAACGGCTTCGCGATCGACACCAAGCACATCCAGACGCAGGTTCTGGTGGAAAACGGCGGGACCGTGGTGATTGGCGGTATTTTTGAGCAGAACGACCGCGACAACGAAACCAAGGTTCCGTTCCTGGGCGACCTGCCGGGCGTCGGCAACCTCTTCAAGCAGCGGACCCGCTCCGCCACGAAATCCGAGCTGCTGGTGTTCATCACGCCCAAGATGCTGACCAACGGATCGGCACTGCGCTGAACCCGGGGGCCGGCTGTGCCGCGAGGCGGGGCCGGTCTGGTGGGAAAATGCAGGTAACGGCGGGCCCTTTGGGGCCTGTCGCGTTTGTGAAGCCGGCCCATTTCCTTTCCCTCCTCCAATCACGCATCCCGGGGCGAATGCCCCCAGACTCCATTGAATGCAAACCCGTTGAGAATCGCCTGCGTGGGCCTGCCGGGTTCGGGGAAGTCCACCGTCGGCCGGCATCTGGCCCGCAAAATAGGGCTGCGCTTCATCGATTCGGACCAGGTCATCGAGCAGCGCATCGCCTGCTCCATCCGCGAGTTTTTCGAGCGCGAGGGTGAGAACGCCTTCCGCGATATCGAGCAGCAGGTGATCGACGAGCTGACGCAGGGCCAGTCCTGCGTGCTGTCCAGCGGCGGCGGGACGGTGCTGCGCCCCGCCAATCGCCAGCACCTTCGCGAGCGCGCGCAGGTGGTCTACCTGCATTCCATTCCCGAAGAAGTATTTCGCCGCCTGCGGCACGACCAGAACCGGCCCCTGCTCCAGGTGGCCGACCCGCTGGCCAGGCTCAGGGACCTTTATGCCGCGCGCGACCCGCTGTACCGGGAGACCGCCCACTTCGTCATCGAGACCGGGCGCCCTTCGGTGTCCACCCTGGTCAACATGATCCTCATGCAGCTGGAGCTGGCCGGGTTGCTGGCTCCGCCCTGACCGCCCCTTTGGCTGCAAGCGGGTAGCCGCGGCGCAGCGAGTCCCTCTACACTCCCACCTATGCACGCAAATTCCTCTTCAGCGGCGGCGCGGGTCCAGATCGACCTTGGCGAGCGCAGCTATCCGATCGCCATCGGCAACGGGCTTCTCGGCAATGCGCTGACTTACCAGGATCTCCCGAAAGCCGCCACCGCGCTGGTGGTGTCGAATACGACGGTGGCCCCTTTGTATGCGGCGCAACTGAGCCAGGCGCTGCGCCGGCGCTATGGCAAGGTGCTGCTGGTCAGCCTGCCCGACGGCGAAGTCCACAAGGACTGGATCACGCTGCAGCTGATTTTTGACGCCTTGCTCGAGAACGGCTGCGACCGCAAGACGGTGATGTTCGCGCTGGGCGGCGGCGTGGTGGGCGACATGACCGGTTTCGCCGCCGCCAGCTATATGCGCGGCGTGCCCTTTGTGCAGGTGCCCACGACCCTGCTGGCGCAGGTGGATTCCTCGGTGGGCGGCAAGACGGCCATCAACCACCCGCTCGGCAAGAACATGATTGGCGCGTTCTACCAGCCGCTGCTGGTGGTCTGCGACCTCGATGCCCTGGCGACGCTGCCGCCGCGCGAACTGAGCGCGGGCCTGGCCGAGATCATCAAATACGGACCGATCGCCGATATGGACTTCCTGGCGTGGATAGAGGCCAACCTCGACGCCCTGATGGTCAAGGAACCCGCGGCCATGGCCCACGCGATCAAGCGCAGCTGTGAAATCAAGGCTTGGGTGGTGGGCCAGGACGAGCGTGAAACGGGCCTGCGGGCCATCCTGAATTTCGGCCACACCTTTGGCCATGCGATTGAATCCGGCCTGGGCTACGGCGAATGGCTGCACGGCGAGGGCGTGGGCTGCGGCATGGTGATGGCCGCCCACCTGTCCGAGCGGCTGGGCCTGGTCGACATGGCTTTTGTGGAGCGGCTGACCCGGCTGGTGCGGCGCGCCGGTCTGCCGGTCAAGGCACCGGTGCTGTCGGCCACCGACAATGCCGGGCGCTACCTGGAGCTGATGCGCATCGACAAAAAATCCGAAGCCGGCGAGATACGTTTTATCGTGATCGACGGCCCGGGCAAAGCGGCGCTTCGCAGCGCGCCCGACGCGCTGGTGCGCGGCGTGATCGATTTGTGTTGCGCATAGTGCGCGTAACCGCCTGGAGAGCGTGAACCATGACCCTCGCGCCTTATGCCTGTGACCCCGCGCTGTCGCGCGGGCGCCGCTACACCGAACCGGTCGCGCCCACGCGCTCCGACTTCCAGCGCGACCGCGACCGCATCGTGCACTCCACGGCCTTCCGGCGCCTGGTCTACAAGACCCAGGTGTTCCTCAACCACGAGGGCGACCTGTTCCGCACCCGACTGACCCATTCGCTTGAGGTCGCGCAACTGGGGCGTTCCATCGCCCGCACCTTGCAGCTCAATGAGGACCTGGTGGAGGCCATCGCGCTGGCGCACGACCTGGGCCACACGCCCTTCGGCCACGCCGGCCAGGATGCCCTGAACGCCTGCCTCAA
The DNA here is from genome assembly GCF_056405195.1 of Polaromonas sp. P1_H6. Lineage (NCBI taxonomy): Bacteria > Pseudomonadati > Pseudomonadota > Betaproteobacteria > Burkholderiales > Comamonadaceae > Polaromonas > Polaromonas sp. P1_H6. Next base: position 166,735 of record NZ_JBFUCN010000004.1, on the reverse strand, counting down.
AGCCGGCCATCCCGAGAGCGCCGGCTTCGAGCACAACCTGCAAAGCCTGCGCGTCGTGGATGCGCTGGAAGAGCGCTACCCGGCCTACAACGGCCTGAACCTCAGCTTCGAGACGCGCGAGGGCATCCTCAAACATTGCTCCAGGCGCAATGCGCTGCGCATCGAGGCGCGAGAGCCGGGCGGCGTGGCCCGCCGATTTGTGGAGCAGCCCGCCGAAGGCCCGCACTGGCAGCAGCCCAGCCTGGAAGCGCAGCTCGCCAACCTGGCCGACGAAATCGCCTACAACGCGCACGACATCGACGACGGCGTGCGCTCCGGCCTGCTGACGCTGGAGCAATTCGAAGATGTGGAACTCTTCAGCCAATATTGCCGCGAGACGCGGCTGGCTCATCCCGGCCTGCAGGGCCGCCGCTTGCTGTTTGAAACCATACGCCGCATGCTGAGCGCGCAGGTCTACAACGTGATGGACGCGACCTGGGCGGCGATTCACAAGGCGGCGCCCGCGAGCGCTGACGAGGTGCGCCAGCACCCCGCGTTGGTCTGCTTCACGCCGGAGATGGCGCGGCAGTCGGCCTTGCTCAAGCGCTTCCTGCTGCAAAACCTTTATCGCCACCCCAAGGTGGTGGAGACCACACAGGCCGCCAAGCAGGTGGTGCGCGACCTGTTCGAGGCCTACATGGCCGACCCCGCGCAGATGCCGCAGGCCCACATCGACCGCTTTGACGGCATCGACGTCCCGCACGCCGCGGGCGCCAAGCCCGAGCGGGTGGTGGCCGACTACATCGCCGGCATGACGGACCGCTTTGCCGCCAAAGAACATGAACGCCTCAAGGGGCGGGCCGCTTTCGCGGCCTGAACCTTCCCTTCACGCCTTGCCCCCGCGTGACTGAAACCAAGCCGGATACCGTCGCCAGCACGCGAGCCGCCTGGTGCGTGATCGCGGCCGGCGTGGTGGCCGCGCTGCATGTCGGCAAACTGCCGCCCGCTTTGCCCGTGCTGGGCCAGGTGTTGGGCGTCTCGCTGCTGCAGGCCGGTTTTTTGTTGTCGCTGGTGCAACTGGCCGGTATGGCACTTGGGCTGGTGACGGGGCTGGCCGTGCAGCGCGCGGGGCTCAAGCGCAGCATGGTGGCGGGCCTCTGGGTGCTGGCCTCGGCCAGCGCCCTGGGGGCCATGGTGCCTGGTGTTGATAGCCTGCTGGCGACACGCGTCCTGGAAGGCCTGGGATTTTTGTGGGTGGTGCTGCCGGCGCCGGCCCTGGTGCGCCGGCTGGTACCAAAGGAAAAACTGAACGGCATGCTCGGCATGTGGGGCGCTTACATGCCGTTGGGCGCTTCGCTGGCCTTGCTGGGCGGGCCCCACCTTATCGCTTTGGGCAACCCGCAATGGGGCTGGCGCATCCTGTGGTGGCTGCTGGCCGCACTGGCTGCGGTGCTGGCCCTGGTGCTCGCATGGCGGGTGCCGGTGGAGCCGCCCGAGGCGGTCCCGGCGGCCGGCCGGCCCCACGGCGGCCAACTCATCGCGGCAACCCTGCGTTCGCGCGCTGCCTGGCTGATGGCCATGGCCTTTGCGGCGTATTCGGGACAGTGGCTCGCGGTGGTCGGTTTCCTGCCGTCCATCTATGCGCAGGCCGGTGTGGCCGCCAACTGGGCGGGGCCGCTGACGGCGCTGGCCGCCGCCGTCAACATCATCGGCAACGTCGCCGCCGGGCGCTTGCTGGGCCGCGGCCTGCCGCCGCTGGCTTTGCTGGGCGCGGGCTTCCTGGCGATGGGGGGCGGCGCCTTGCTGGCTTTTTCGGGCGTGTCGCCCGCGCTGCAATACGCGGCCATCCTCGGTTTCTCCATGGTCGGCGGCTTGATTCCCGCGACCCTGTTCAGCCTGGCCGTCCGCCTGGCCCCCACTGCCGACACGGTATCCACCACGGTGGGCTGGATGCAGCAATGGTCGGCGCTGGGCCAGTTCGCGGGCCCTCCCTTGGTGGCCTGGGTGGCTGCGGTAGCAGGGGGCTGGCAATGGACGGGCTGGGTCACCGCAGCCAGTTCGGCGCTTGGCCTGCTGCTGGCGTTGCAACTGCACCGCTTGCCGGCTTTGCGCACGCCGGCGCAATAGGGGAAACCGTCATCAATATCTAGATGACAGCGCATAGGCTTATGACGTGTCGGCATTTCCCCGCTGTCTTTTCGCCTTCGCACGGATTACGCTTGAGGTCTGCGCACAATTCGTGACATTTCTTTGGAACAGTAAGCGCATGCTGTATGCAGGCATCAAACCTGCTTTGGCTATTCCCGTATCTCAAAAGGTGTTGTCATGGGTTTCAATCGGCGTCAGTTAATTCTCGGTGGTATGTCGGCAGGCGCTGTGGTGGCAAGTCCCGCGCTGTGGGCGCAAAGCAAGGCCGCGCGAAAAATCGTCATCGGGCAATCCGTGCCGCTCACCGGCGCCGCCGACCAGATCGGCCTGGCCTACCTGAACGGCGCCAAGATTTACTTCGACGCGATCAACGCCAAGAACGGCGCGGGCGGCTACAAGATTGAAGTCAAGGCCCTGGACGACGGCTATACCCCCGCCAAAGCCGCCGCCAATGCCAAGCAATTGATCGACGAAGGTGTGGACGCACTCTTCGGCTTCACGGGCACCGCCAGCAGCGACGCGGCCTTCGCCGCAGCCAAAGCCTCAGGCACGCTGTTCTTCGCGCCCTTTGCCGCGTCCGACGCGCTGCACGATCCCGCGCTCACCAATGTCTTCCATGTGCGTCCCGCGCTGGCCGACGAGGCTTACAAGATCGCGCGCCATTGCGCCACGCTGAACCAGGACCGCATCGCGGTGTTTGCCGAAGACGATGCCATGGGGCGCGGCGGCCTGGCCGCAGTCAACCAGGCGCTCATAGATCTGAAGCGGCCGGCCATCGTCGGTAGCGCCCTGTCGCCGGTCAACAGCGACAAGGTCGACGCGGCCGTGGCAACGCTGATGAAGGCGCAGCCCCAGGCCGTCATCCAGGTCAGCCTGTTCAATTCATCGGCGGCCTTTATCCGCAAGATGCGCCAGGCCGGCTACGGCGGGCAGTTCCTGAATTTTTCCGTCGTCGGCATCGATCCGCTGTTCAGCGCCCTCGGCAAGGAAATCGGTGGTGTGGTGATTTCGCAGGTCGTGCCTTCGCCGCGCAGCACCGGCACGCCCATCATCAAGGAATACCTTGATGTGCTGAACCAGACCGACCAGACCCCCAGCTATGAAAGCGTGGAAGGCTACATCGCCGCCCGCACCTTCGCCGAAGGCGTGCGCCGCAGCGCGGCAGGCAGCGGCAAGCCGGACCGGGCCGGCCTCCAAAAGGCCTTTGAGGCTATGACTGACTACGATGTCGGCGGCTTTCGCGTCAACCTGCGCCCGAAGAAATACGAGTCGGTGCGCGCGATCGACCTGGTCACCATCACACCCGACGGCAAGGTCGTCCGCTAAACGCAGCGGCTTTTGCGGACCGCACGCCCCGGCGCCTTGAGGGTGCAAAAATCAGGGTCAGGTTCCAATATCATGGTGCAAACTCCAGGCATTGCATTCCATGGCCCGTCTTCCGCGTCTGACCCTTCCCGGCTACCCCCACCACATCATCCAGCGGGGCAATAACCGCCAGGCCATCTTTTCCTCCGCCGCCGACCGCCAGATGCTGCTGGGGTTGCTCGACGAAAGCGCCCGAAAGTCCGGCGTTGCCCTGCACGCCTATGTACTGATGGACAACCATCTCCACCTGCTGGCCACGCCCAGCACGGCGGAGGGCCTGCCGCAGATGATGCAGGCCGCGGGGCGGCGTTATGTGCGCTACTTCAACGACAGCCAGGGGCGCTCCGGCACTCTGTGGGAAGGGCGTTACCGCGCCACCGTGATCGAGGCCGAGCGCTACCTGCTGGCCTGCATGGCCTATATGGACCTGAATCCGGTCCGCGCGGGCCTGGTGGCCGAAGCCAGAGACTATCCGTGGTCCAGCCACGGCCATTACGCGGGCCTGCGGGTCGACAGCCTGCTGACGCCGCATCCGCTGGTCTGGGCGCTGGGCAACACGCCTTTTGCCCGCGAGGCGGCTTACGCCGAACTGGTGCGCGCCGGCATCACGTTGGAGCAGCAGGACGTGCTGACCCGCGCGGCCCTCAGCGGCTGGGCATTGGGCGGGGCTGATTTTCTGGCGGAGCTGCAAAAGCGCACGGAGCGCCGGGTGACCAAAAACCAGGCAGGGCGCCCGCCTGCGACGCCAAAGGATGTGCCGGCCTCCTGAGCAAACCTCCTCAGGGGGTTCCGCAGCGGAATTTTATATGTCCCCAATTAAATTCCGATTAATTTAATCGATCTTTAATTGGTATCTGACCCCGTTTAAAGTGCTTGGCATTGTTGTTGCACTGCACTATGCTCCCATTCCCTGCGAAAAATTATGAACCTTGCGGATGGAAGCGTTGCCGGCCTTTTTTCGAGGCCACCCCTGCATCGCCGCCATTCTCAACCGACGAGGAATTGCCATGACCACGGCTGCTGAAATCAAGCATTTTGAAGAAAACGGTTTGTACTCCGGAGCCAACGAGCACGATGCCTGCGGCGTCGGTTTCGTGGCGCACATCAAGGGGCACAAAAGCCATGCCATCGTCCAGCAAGGCCTGAAAATCCTCGAAAACCTCGACCACCGGGGCGCAGTGGGTGCTGACAAGCTCATGGGCGACGGCGCCGGCATATTGATCCAACTGCCCGACGCGCTCTACCGCGAAGAAATGGCGACGCAGGGCGTGCAATTGCCGCCGCCCGGCGAATACGGCGTCGGCATGGTCTTCCTGCCGAAAGAGCACGCTTCCCGACTGGCCTGCGAACAGGCGCTGGAGCGCGCGGTCAAGGCCGAAGGCCAGGTGCTGCTGGGCTGGCGCGACGTGCCGGTCAACCGCGACATGCCCATGTCGCCCACCGTGCGCGAAAAAGAACCCATCCTGCGGCAGATCTTCATCGGCCGCGGCAATGACGTGATCGTCCAGGACGCACTGGAGCGCAAGCTCTACGTCATCCGCAAGACCGCCAGCGCCGCCATCCAGAACCTGCGCCTGACACACAGCAAAGAGTATTACGTTCCCAGCATGTCCAGCCGCACGGTGGTCTACAAAGGCCTGCTGCTGGCCGACCAAGTGGGCACCTACTATCGCGACCTGACCGACACGCGCTGCGTTTCCGCGCTCGGCCTGGTGCACCAGCGCTTTTCCACCAACACCTTCCCCGAGTGGCCGCTGGCCCACCCTTACCGTTACGTCGCGCACAACGGCGAGATCAACACCGTCAAGGGCAACTACAACTGGATGAAGGCGCGCGAAGGCGTGATGTCTTCACCGGTGCTGGGCGCCGACCTGCAAAAGCTCTACCCGATCAGCTTTGCCAGCCAGTCCGACACCGCCACCTTCGACAACTGCCTGGAATTGCTGACCATGGCCGGCTACCCCATCAGCCAGGCCGTGATGATGATGATTCCCGAGCCCTGGGAACAGCACACCACCATGGACGAGCGCCGCAAGGCCTTCTACGAATACCACGCCGCCATGCTCGAGCCCTGGGACGGCCCGGCCTCCATCGTCTTCACCGACGGTCGCCAGATCGGCGCCACGCTGGACCGCAACGGCCTGCGCCCCTCGCGCTACTGCGTGACCGACGACGACCTGGTCATCATGGCCTCGGAATCGGGCGTGCTGCCGATTCCCGAACACAAGATCGTGCGCAAATGGCGTTTGCAACCCGGCAAGATGTTCCTGATCGACCTGGAACAGGGCCGCATGATCGACGACGAGGAAATCAAGGCCACGCTGGCGCACAGCAAGCCCTACAAGCAGTGGATCGAAAACCTGCGTATCAAGCTGGACGACGTGGCCGGCAAGGCCGCAAAGGCCGCTCCGGTGACCGTGCCCGCCGTTTCCGACATTCCTCTGCTCGACCGCCAGCAGGCCTTCGGCTACACGCAGGAAGACATCAAGTTCCTGATGTCCCCCATGGCCGCCAATGGCGAGGAAGCCACCGGCTCCATGGGCAACGACAGCCCGTTGGCCGTGCTCTCGAACAAGAACAAGCCGCTGTACAACTACTTCAAGCAGCTGTTCGCGCAGGTGACCAACCCGCCCATCGACCCGATCCGCGAAGCCATCGTGATGTCGCTGGTGTCCTTCATCGGCCCCAAGCCCAACCTGCTGGACATCAACCAGGTCAACCCGCCGATGCGGCTCGAAGTGAGCCAGCCGGTGCTCAACGTCGCCGACATGCAGAAGTTGCGCGACATCGAGGCGCATACCCAAGGCAAGTTCAAGAGCTACACCCTGGACATCACCTACCCGCTGGCCTGGGGCCACGAAGGCGTCGAGGCCAAGCTGGCTTCACTGTGCGCCGAGGCGGTCGACGCGATCAAGGACGGCAAGAACATCCTGATCGTCAGCGACCGCGGCATCAGCGCCACGCAGGTCGCCATCCCGGCGCTGCTGGCCTTGTCGGCCATCCACCAGCACCTGGTCAAGGAAGGCCTGCGCACCACGGCCGGACTGGTGGTCGAAACCGGTTCGGCCCGCGAAGTGCACCACTTCGCGGTGTTGGCCGGTTACGGCGCCGAAGCCGTGCACCCTTACCTCGCCATGGAAACCCTGGGCGAGCTGTCCAAGGGCCTGCCGGGTGATCTCAGCACCGAGAAAGCCGTCTACAACTACACCAAGGCCATCGGCAAGGGCCTGTCCAAGATCATGTCCAAGATGGGCGTGTCTACTTATATGAGCTACTGCGGCGCGCAACTGTTTGAGGCCATCGGCCTGAACCGCGACGCCGTGGCCAAGTTCTTCACCGGCACCGCCAGCCAGGTCGAAGGCATGGGCGTGTTCGAGATCGCCGAGGAAGCGCTGCGCATGCACCGCGCGGCCTTCAGCGACGACCCGGTGCTGGCCAACATGCTGGACGCCGGCGGCGAATACGCCTGGCGCGTGCGCGGCGAAGACCACATGTGGACGCCCGACGCGATCGCCAAGCTGCAGCATTCCACGCGCTCCAACAACTGGAACACCTACAAGGAATACGCCCAGCTGATCAACGACCAGAATCGCCGCCACATGACCTTGCGCGGCCTGTTCGAGTTCAAGATCGACCCCTCCAAGGCCATCCCGATCGATGAGGTCGAGCCGGCGAAGGACATCGTCAAGCGCTTCGCCACCGGTGCCATGTCGCTGGGCTCCATCAGCACCGAGGCCCATGCCACGCTGGCCGTGGCCATGAACCGCATCGGCGGCAAGAGCAACACGGGCGAGGGCGGAGAAGACCCGAACCGTTACCGCCAGGAGCTCAAGGGCATCCCGATCAAGAAGGGTGAAACGCTCAAAAGCGTGATCGGCCCGAAACAGGTCGAGGTCGACCTGCCGCTGCAGGACGGCGACTCGCTGCGCTCGCGCATCAAGCAGGTCGCGTCGGGACGCTTCGGCGTCACGGCCGAATACCTGGTGTCGGCCGACCAGATCCAGATCAAGATGGCCCAGGGCGCCAAGCCCGGTGAGGGCGGCCAGTTGCCCGGCGGCAAGGTCAGCGAATATATCGGCGCCTTGCGCTACTCGGTTCCCGGCGTGGGCCTGATTTCGCCGCCGCCGCACCACGACATTTATTCGATCGAGGACCTGGCCCAGCTGATCCACGACCTGAAGAACGTCAACCCGCGCGCCAGCATCAGCGTCAAGCTGGTCAGCGAAGTCGGTGTCGGCACCATCGCGGCGGGTGTGGCCAAGGCCAAGTCCGACCACGTGGTGATCGCCGGCCATGACGGCGGCACGGGCGCCTCGCCCTGGTCGTCCATCAAGCATGCCGGCTCGCCCTGGGAAATCGGCCTGGCCGAAACCCAGCAGACCCTGGTGCTCAACCGCCTGCGCGGACGTATCCGCGTGCAGGCCGACGGACAGATGAAAACCGGCCGCGACGTCATCATTGGCGCGCTGCTGGGCGCCGACGAATTCGGCTTCGCCACCGCGCCGCTGGTGGTCGAAGGCTGCATCATGATGCGCAAGTGCCACCTCAACACCTGCCCCGTCGGCGTGGCGACGCAGGACCCGGTGCTGCGCCAGAAGTTCAGCGGCAAGCCCGAGCACGTCGTCAACTACTTCTTCTTCGTCGCCGAAGAGGCGCGCCAGCTCATGGCACAGCTCGGCGTGCGCAAGTTCGACGACCTGATCGGCCGCGCCGACCTGCTCGATACGCAAAAAGGCATCGAGCACTGGAAGGCCAGCGGCCTGGATTTCAGCCGCCTGTTCTACCAGCCCAACGTGCCGGCCGATGTGCCGCGCCTGCATGTCATGGAGCAGGACCATGCGCTCGGCAAGGCGCTGGATGTGCGCCTGATCGAAAAATCGAAAGCCGCGATTGAAAAGGGCGAAAAAGTCCAGTTCATCGAAGTGGCGCGCAACGTCAACCGCACCGTCGGCGCCATGCTGTCGGGCGAACTGACGCGCCACCATCCGCAGGGCCTGCCCGACGACACCCTGCGCATCCAGCTCGAAGGCACGGGCGGCCAGTCCTTCGGCGCCTTCCTGGCCAAGGGCATCACCATGTACCTGATAGGCGACGCTAACGATTACACCGGCAAGGGCCTGTCCGGCGGCCGCATCGTGGTGCGCCCCAGCATCGACTTCCGCGGCGACGCGGTGAAGAACACCATCGTCGGCAACACCGTGCTTTACGGCGCGACCACCGGCGAGGCCTTCTTCAGCGGCGTGGCCGGCGAGCGTTTTGCCGTGCGGCTCTCGGGCGCCACGGCGGTGGTTGAAGGCACCGGCGACCACGGCTGCGAATACATGACGGGTGGCACCGTCGCGGTGCTGGGCAAAACCGGCCGCAACTTCGCCGCCGGCATGAGCGGCGGCGTGGCCTATGTGTACGACGAGGACGGCCTGTTCGCCACGCGCTGCAACACCTCCATGGTCTCCATGGACCGCATCGTCACCACGGCCGAGCAGCACACCCATGACAAGGCCGACTGGCACGCGGGCGAAAGCGATGAGGAGCTGCTCAAGCGCCTGCTGCAGGACCACAACCGCTGGACCGGCAGCAAGCGCGCGCGCGAACTGCTGGACAACTGGAGCGAGTCGCGCCTGAAGTTCGTCAAGGTCTTCCCGAACGAGTACAAGCGGGCCCTGATCGAGCGCAAGGAGCGCCGCCTGGAAGCCGCGACGGAGACCACCCGGGCCCAGGTCGCCACCAACCAGGAGGCGGTGGCCGCCAAGTAGGCCGCCGGCCTCCACGCTTGCATTGAACCGAAACTGCCCGCGCCCATGATGCATGGGCCGGCAGCCGGAAAAGCTTAAAGAAGAATTGCACAGGACCTCATCATGGGAAAAATCACCGGCTTCATGGAATACGAGCGCGTCGAGGAGGGCTACAAGCCCGTGCCGGAGCGCCTGAAGAACTACCGCGAATTCGTCATCGGGCTGGACGACGCGCAGGCCAACAAGCAGGCCGCGCGCTGCATGGACTGCGGCACGCCTTTTTGCAACAACGGCTGCCCGGTCAACAACATCATTCCCGACTTCAATGACATGGTGTTCCGCGCCGACTGGAAAAATGCCATCGACACGCTGCACAGCACCAACAACTTCCCTGAATTCACCGGCCGCATCTGCCCGGCGCCCTGCGAGGCCGCCTGCACGCTGAACGTGAACGACGACGCCGTCGGCATCAAGTCCATCGAGCATGCCATCATCGACCGCGCCTGGTCCGAAGGCTGGGTCAAGCCGGTGATGCCCAAACACAAGACCGGCAAGAAAGTCGCCGTCGTCGGCTCCGGCCCCGCCGGCATGGCCGCGGCCCAGCAGCTGGCGCGCGCCGGCCACGAGGTGACCCTGTTCGAAAAGAACGACCGCATCGGCGGCCTGCTGCGCTACGGCATCCCCGACTTCAAGATGGAAAAAGTCCACATCGACCGCCGCGTTGAGCAGATGAAGGCCGAAGGCGTGAACTTCCGCACCGGTGTGATGGTTGGCAGCCCCAAAGACCCGTTGGGCAAGGACTCCAAAGTCACCAACTGGGCCAAGGAAAGCATCAGCCCCGAGCAGCTGCAAAAGGACTTTGACGCCGTGATCCTGACCGGCGGCGCCGAGCAATCGCGCGACCTTCCCGTGCCTGGCCGCGACCTGGACGGCGTGCACTTCGCCATGGAGTTCCTGCCCCAGCAGAACAAGGTCAACGCCGGCGACAAGGTCAAGGGCCAGCTGTCTGCCTCCGGCAAGCACGTCATCGTGATCGGCGGCGGCGACACCGGCTCCGACTGCGTGGGCACCAGCAACCGCCACGGCGCCGTCAGCGTCACCCAGTTTGAGTTGATGCCCCAGCCGCCCGAAGAAGAAAACCGCCCCATGACCTGGCCTTACTGGCCGATCAAACTGCGCACCTCCTCGTCGCACGAAGAGGGCTGCGAGCGCGAATTCGCGATCTCCACCAAGGAACTGATGGGCGAAAAGGGCAAAGTTACCGGCCTGAAGACCGTTCGCGTCGAGTGGAAAGACGGCAAGATGGTCGAAGTGCCCGGCTCCGAGCAGACCCTGAAAGCCGACCTGGTGCTGCTGGCCATGGGCTTTGTCTCGCCGGTGGCTTCCGTGCTGGAGGCCTTCGGCATTGAAAAAGACAACCGCGGCAACGCCAAGGCGAGCACCGACTTCACCGGCGGTTATGCCACCAATGTGCCCAAGGTGTTCGCCGCCGGCGATATCCGCCGTGGCCAGAGCCTGGTGGTGTGGGCGATTCGCGAAGGCCGCCAGGCTGCGCGCGCTGTTGATGAGTTCCTGATGGGTTATAGCGACTTGCCTCGCTAAACGCCCTGTTGAACGCAATATCCGGCGGTTAAGGGAATCCAGGCGTTTGCCTGGATGCGCGATGGCCTGCACCGCAAGGTGAGCAGGGCGGAGACCCCACGGTATTACCGGCGGGTATTACTTCCCGGGATGGGTCGGGCCAAACCCCGTATCATTAGGGCATTCCCTTAGCATCCGCCGGCGCCTTCGTCGGCTTTCCTTTTGCCCCATGGCCGACATCTCCGCTTCATCACTGGTTGAATTCAAGGATGTGACCTTCTCCTACCCGGGTTCGGCTGGCGATCGTGTCATCCTCGATAAAGTCACCCTGTCCGTGCCGCGGGGCAAGGTCACCGCGCTGATGGGGGCATCGGGCGGCGGCAAGACCACCGTGCTGCGGCTCATAGGCGGCCAGCAAAAGGCCACCGGCGGCGCCGTGCTGTTTGACGGCAAGGACGTCGGCCAGCTGGTACAGGAAGAACTCTACCTCGCCCGCCGGCGCATGGGCATGCTGTTCCAGTTCGGCGCGCTGTTCACCGATTTGAGCGTGTTCGACAACGTGGCCTTCCCGCTGCGCGAGCACACCGCGCTGGGCGAGCGCCTGATCCGCGACATCGTGCTGATGAAGCTCAACGCCGTGGGCCTGCGCGGCGCGCGCGACCTGATGCCCAGCGAAATCTCCGGCGGCATGGCCAGGCGCGTGGCGCTGGCGCGCGCCATCGTGCTGGACCCCGAACTCATCATGTATGACGAGCCTTTCTCGGGGCTGGACCCGATCTCGCTGGGCACCGCCGCACAGCTCATACGCCAACTCAACGACACCCTGGGCATCACCAGCATCATCGTCTCGCACGACCTGGAAGAAACCTTCCGTATCGCCGACAAGGTCATCATCCTGGCCAACGGCGGCATCGCGGCGCAGGGAACGCCCGACGAGGTCAGGCATTCCACGGACCCGCTGGTGCACCAGTTCGTCAATGCCGAGAGCGAGGGCCCCGTGAAATTCCATTACCCGGGGCCGGGCGTGGAGGCCGACTTCGGCAACGCGGAAGCAGTCAAAAAGGAGCGCGCATGAGCCGCTACAGTCCCGTCGGCCTGGTGTCCGGCCTCGGTTTTGCGGTGCGCAGGCAACTGGTCGACCTGGGTTATGCCGCTCGGCTGATGTCGCGGCTGGTGGCCCTGACCGGGCCGGCGCTGGCCCGCTTTGGTCTGGTGCGCGACCAGATCTTCTTTTTGGGCAACTATTCACTGGCCATCATCGCGGTGTCCGGCCTGTTTGTCGGTTTTGTACTGGGCCTGCAGGGCTACTACACGCTGCAGCGCTACGGTTCGGCCGAGGCGCTGGGCCTGCTGGTGGCGCTCAGCCTGGTGCGCGAACTCGGGCCGGTGGTCACCGCGCTACTGTTCGCCGGCCGCGCCGGCACGGCCCTGACCGCTGAAATCGGCCTGATGAAGGCCGGCGAGCAACTGTCGGCCATGGAAATGATGGCGGTCGACCCGATACGCCGCATCCTGGCGCCGCGCTTCTGGGGCGGCGTCATCGCCATGCCGTTGCTGGCGGCAGTGTTCAGCGCCGTGGGCATCATTGGCGGCTGGCTGGTCGGCGTGGTCATGATCGGTATAGACGCCGGCTCCTTCTGGAGCCAGATGCAGTCCGGCGTGGACGTCTGGCGCGACGTGGGCAACGGCATCATCAAGAGTTTTGTGTTCGGCGTGACCGTCACCTTTGTCGCCCTGCACCAGGGATTTGGGGCCCAGCCCACGCCAGAAGGCGTTTCGCGCGCCACCACGCGCACTGTGGTGGTGGCTTCGCTGGCCGTGCTGGGGCTGGATTTCCTGCTCACCGCGTCGATGTTCAGCCTCTGATCCGGCCTTTCAACCACCCTAAAACATTTTTAATCCGCCCATGAGAAAATCCACCGTTCCAGTGTTCGCCTTGAATGGTCGGTGCAGGGCTGCCCTTCGGGGCCACTGAAAGAAGAACCATGCAACGCTCCAAAAATGATCTCTGGGTTGGCCTGTTTGTCCTGATTGGGGGCGCCGCCATCCTGTTCCTGGCGCTCAAATCCGCCAACCTTCTCTCACTGAATTTCGACACTTCTTACAAGATCACGGCGAAATTCGACAATATTGGCGGCCTGAAGCCGCGCGCCGCGGTTAAAAGTGCGGGCGTGGTGGTCGGACGGGTTGAAAATATCACTTTCGACGACAAGTCCTACCAGGCGAGTGTCAGCCTGGCGATGGAGAGCCGTTATGTGTTTCCCAAGGACAGCTCACTCAAGATTTTGACCAGCGGCCTGCTCGGCGAGCAGTACATCGGCGTGGAGGCCGGCGGGGACGAGAAAAATTTCGCGGCGGGAGACGTGATCAAAAACACGCAATCTGCCGTAGTACTTGAGAATCTGATCAGCCAGTTTTTATACAGTAAAGCGGCGGATAGCAGTTCCGGATCAGGGTCTGCGCCGCCACCAGCGACGACAGAAAAAAAATGACATTCAACAACACAATGAAAAAATCAACAGGGTGGGCCGGCGCTGTTCTCGCAGTAGCGCTGCTTCAGGGATGCGCAACCGGCCCCGGCGCCAATCCGTCCGATCCGCTGGAGCCCTTCAACCGGGCCATGTTCGGCTTCAACGAAGGCCTGGACCGCACCGTCCTCAAGCCCGTGGCCACCGCCTACCGCGACGTCACGCCCCAGCCCGTGCGCACTGGTGTCACCAGCTTCTTCGGCAACATTTCCGATGTCTGGTCCATGGTCAACAACCTGCTGCAGGGCAAGGGCGAAGCGGCCGCCGACAGCCTGTTCCGCGTCACCACCAACACCCTCTGGGGCCTGGGCGGCATATTTGACGTGGCCAGTGAAATGAAGATTCCGAAACACTCGGAAGATTTCGGCCAGACCCTGGGCGTCTGGGGCGTGGGATCGGGTCCTTACCTGGTACTGCCCGTGCTGGGCTCCTCCTCGGTTCGCGATACCGCCGGCCTGCTGGTGGACTCCCAGATGGACGCGGTCACCCAGGCCAGCAATGTCCGTGTCCGCAATACCCTGACGACGCTGCGCGTGGTCAACGTCCGCGCCAACCTGCTGGGCGCCAGTGACGTGCTGGACCAGGCAGCGCTGGACAAATACAGTTTTACCCGCGATATCTACCAGCAGCGCCGCAACAGCCTGATCGGCAATGGGACGGTGGAAAAGGAAGAACGCTTTGACCTGCCTGAAGGCGCGCAGGCCACGCCCGCGCCTGCGCCGGCGCCGGCAGCCAAGTAAGCAGGTGAAACAAGCTTGAACAGGGCCAAAACCAGGCCTTGAGAAGGCCTGGTAGCGCCAATATTTACAAGACTGCCGAATAACTTCATCCCCAGTCCGAACACAATCCCGCAAAATACCTTCGAAACACCGGCTTTCAGCGTGTCATGCATCAACCCGATGCCATGAAGCTGATACCGGGTTTCGACACCGAAGGAACACCATGAAACGCAGAACTCTTGGCCATTTGTTAACCGCCACCCTTAGCCTGGCCCTGCTGGGCGCCGCGCCCTTTGTCCGCGCCCAACAGGTCGAGGCCCCTGACGCCTTGATCAAACGGGTGTCGGCTGAAGTGCTGGACAACATCAAGACCGATAAAGCCGTGAAAGCCGGCGACCTGACCAAAGTGCTGTCCCTGGTTGACAGCAAGATCATGCCCAACGTGAACTTCACGCGCATGACGGCGGCGGCTGTGGGCCGCAACTGGCGCCAGGCCACGCCCGAGCAGCAAAAGAAGCTGCAGGACGAGTTCAAGATCCTGTTGATCCGCACCTATTCCGGCGCCTTGGCACAGGTCAGCGACCAGAGCGTCAGCGTCAAGCCGCTGCGCGCGGAGGCTGCCGACACCGAAGTGGTGGTGCGCACCGAAGTGCTGGGCCGTGGTGACCCCGTCCAGCTCGACTACCGCATGGAAAAAACCCCCACGGGCTGGAAGATCTATGACCTGAACGTGCTCGGCGTGTGGCTGGTGGAAACCTACCGCACCCAGTTCGCCCAGGAAATCAGCACCAAGGGCGTGGACGGCCTGATCGCCTCGCTGGTGCAGCGCAACCAGTCCAACAGCGGCGCAAGCGCCAAGAAGTCCTGAGCGGACGCGCTGCCGGTGCTGACGCTTCCCCCCATCCTCACGCATGCCGAGGCCGCAGGTTTTGCCCGCGGCCTGAAGCAGGCTGTGCTATCCCAGCCGGCCGGGGTGGTGGCGGACGCCGGCGCACTCAAGGAATTTGATTCCTCCGCGCTGGCCGTGCTGCTGGAGTGCCGGCGCGAAGCGCTGGCCGCCGGCAAGGACTTTTCGGTAGCGGGCCTGCCGCCCCGCCTGCGCCAGTTGGCGGGCCTTTATGGCGTTGCCGAACTGATTCCGGCCGCCCAGGCCTGACGCTTCACTCGCAACCAGCCGCCATTGGCCCTCAAGGCGATCCCGCCAAGGGCATTGCACGGCGCGCCCGGTTGAAAAACAGCATCCGCCCTTAAAATGGCGGGCTCATGCCAGCGATCTCATTCCAGTCCGTCTCCAAAACCTACTCCTCCGCGCGAAATCAGACGGGTCCCGTCGTCAAGGCGCTTGACGACGTCAGTTTCGATATCCGGCAGGGCGAATTTTTTGGCTTGCTGGGCCCCAACGGCGCCGGAAAAACCTCCCTCATCAGCATATTGGCCGGCCTGTCGCGCGCCAGCGGCGGCAGCGTCAAAGTACACGGCCGCGACGTGCTGACCGACTATGCCAACGCCAGGCGCAAGCTCGGCGTGGTGCCGCAAGAACTGGTGTTCGACCCCTTCTTCTCGGTGCGCGAGGCGCTACGCATCCAGTCCGGCTATTTCGGCATCAAGCACAACGACGACTGGATCGACGAGCTGCTGGTCAGCCTGGGCCTGGCCGACAAGGCCAATGCCAATATGCGCCAGCTCTCGGGCGGCATGAAGCGCCGGGTGCTGGTGGCGCAGGCGCTGGTGCACAAACCGCAGGTCATCGTGCTCGATGAGCCCACCGCCGGCGTCGACGTCGAACTGCGCCAGACTCTGTGGCAGTTCATCGCCAAACTCAACAAGCAGGGCAGCACCGTGCTGCTGACCACGCATTACCTCGAAGAGGCCGAGGCCTTGTGCAGCCGTATCGCCATGCTCAAGCAGGGGCGGGTGGTGGCGCTGGCGCAGACCTCCGAACTGCTCAAGGCGGCGTCTTCCAATGTGCTGCGCTTCAAGATCGACAGCGAACTGCCCACGCATCTCGCTGTGCAGGCTCGCATCACCGGCCGTATCGTGCAATTCCCGGCGCACAACGCGAACGAAATTGAACAATACCTCGCGGCCATCCGCGAGGCGGGACTGGTGGCCGAAGACGTTGAAATCCGCAAAGCCGACCTCGAAGACGTGTTCCTCGACGTCATGAACAAGAAGCCCGCTGGCGATGGTGCTGCCGTGGCGGTAGACCTCGCGAAAGTAGCAACATGACCGGCTGGCAAACCCTGCTCTACAAGGAAACCCTGCGCTTCTGGAAGGTCGGTTTCCAGACGGTGGGCGCGCCGGTGCTGACCGCCGTGCTCTACATGCTGATCTTCGGCCACGTGCTGCAAGACCAGGTCAAGGTTTACAACCAGGTCAGCTACACCGCCTTCCTGGTGCCCGGCCTGGTGATGATGAGCGTGCTGCAGAACGCCTTCGCCAACAGCTCTTCCTCGCTGATCCAGAGCAAGATCATGGGCAGCCTGGTGTTTGTGCTGCTCACGCCGCTGTCGCACTGGCACTGGTTTTTCGCCTATGTGGGCTCCTCGGTCGCGCGCGGCCTGCTGGTGGGCATGGGCGTGTTCGCCGTCACCGTGTTTTTCGGCCAGCCGGCTTTTGTAGCGCCGCTGTGGATCGTGCTGTTCGCGGTGCTGGGCGCCGCCATGCTGGGCGCGCTGGGCGTGATCGCCGGCCTGTGGTCCGAGAAGTTCGACCAGATGGCGGCCTTCCAGAACTTCGTCATCATGCCGATGACCTTCCTGAGCGGTGTGTTTTACTCGATCCACTCGCTGCCGCCTTTCTGGCAGAAGGTCAGCCACCTGAACCCCTTCTTCTACATGATCGACGGTTTCCGCTACGGCTTTTTCGGCGTCAGCGACGTCTCGCCGTGGCTGAGCCTGGGCATCGTGGCGACGGCCCTGCTGGCTGTCAGCGCCATCGCCGTCAACCTGCTGCGGACCGGCTACAAAATACGGCACTGACTGAGCACAAAACATGACCAGCGAAGAACTCCAATCCATCATCGCCGCGGGCCTGCCCTGCGAGCACCTCGAGCTGTCGGGCGACGGCCGCCACTGGTATGCCACCGTGGTCTCCAGCGCCTTTGAAGGCCAGCGCCTGATCCAGCGCCACCAGAAGGTCTACGCCACACTGGGCGGCCGCATGCAGACCGACGAAGTGCATGCGCTGTCGATGAAAACCTACACGCCGGCCGAATGGGCCAATAACAACAGCAACGCGAACTGAACAAACATGGACAAACTACTCATCAAGGGCGGCAAGCCGCTGGCAGGCACGGTCGAAATTTCAGGCGCCAAGAATGCCGCGCTGCCCGAGCTCTGCGCCGCGCTGCTGACGGCCGACGACGTCACGCTGCGCAACGTGCCGCGCCTGCAGGACGTGGCCACCATGCTCAAGCTGGTCCGCAACATGGGTGTCGAGGCCGAACGCGGCGACGACGGCACGGTGCGCATCAACGCCGGCAAGCTCAGTTCGCCCGAGGCGCCCTACGAACTGGTCAAGACCATGCGCGCCTCCGTGCTGGCCCTGGGCCCGCTGCTGGCGCGCTTCGGCGAAGCCACGGTCTCGCTCCCGGGCGGCTGCGCCATCGGCTCGCGCCCGGTGGACCAGCACATCAAGGGTTTGCAGGCCATGGGCGCCGAGATCGCCGTGGAGCACGGCTACATGCTGGCCAAGCTGCCGGCCGGCCCGAATGGCGAAAGAGGGCGCCTGAAGGGCACCAGCATCACCACCGACATGGTGACCGTCACCGGGACCGAAAACTTCCTGATGGCCGCCAGCCTGGCCGAGGGTGAGACCATCCTGGAAAACGCGGCCCAGGAGCCGGAAATCGGCGACCTGGCCGAAATGCTCATCAAGATGGGCGCGAAGATCGAGGGCCACGGCACGCGCCGCATCCGCATCCAGGGCGTGGAGCGCCTGTACGGCTGCACCCACCAGGTAGTAGCCGACCGCATCGAGACCGGCACTTTTCTGTGCGCCGTGGCAGCCGCCGGCGGCGACGTCGTGCTCAAGCACGGCCGCGCCGACCACCTCGACGCCGTGATCGACAAGCTGCGCGAAGCCGGTGCCATCGTGACGGCGGGCGAGGGTTTTATCCGCATCCAGGCCAGCGGCCGCATGAAGGCGCAATCCTTCCGCACCACCGAGTACCCCGGCTTCCCCACCGACATGCAGGCCCAGTTCATGGCGCTTAATGCCATCGCGCTGGGCAGCAGCACGGTGACCGAGACGATCTTCGAGAACCGCTTCATGCACGTCAACGAGATGGTGCGCCTGGGCGCCAAAATCCAGATCGAAGGCAAGGTCGCGGTGATGGAGGGCGTCGAAAAGCTGTCCGGCGCCACCGTCATGGCCACCGACCTGCGCGCCTCCGCCAGCCTGGTGATCGCCGGCCTGGTGGCCGAAGGCGAAACCCTGGTGGACCGCATCTACCACCTGGACCGCGGCTACGACCAGATGGAAGCGAAATTGCGCGGCATCGGCGCAGACATAGAACGGGTCAAAGCATGATCACCTTAGCGCTCTCCAAGGGCCGCATCTTCGACGACATCCTGCCGTTGCTCAAAAGCGCCGGCATCGAGGTGCTGGACGATCCCGAAAAATCCCGCAAGCTGATCCTGGACACCAACCAGCCCGGCGTGCGCGTGGTGCTGGTGCGCGCCACCGACGTGCCCACCTATGTGCAGTACGGCGGCGCCGACATCGGCGTGGTCGGCAAGGACACCCTGCTCGAGTCCGGCAGCCAGGGCCTGTACCAGCCGCTTGATTTGCAGATCGCCAAATGCCGCATCAGCGTGGCCGTGCGCGAGGGGTTTGACTACGCCGCCGCCGTGCGCCAGGGTTCGCGCCTGAAAGTTGCCACCAAATACGTGGCGATCGCGCGCGACTTCTTCGCCACCAAGGGCGTGCACGTCGACCTGATCAAGCTCTACGGCAGCATGGAACTCGCGCCGCTCACGGGCCTGGCCGACGCCATCGTCGATCTGGTCTCCACCGGCAGCACGCTCAAGGCCAACCACCTGGTAGAAGTGGAGCGCATCATGGACATCAGCTCGCACCTGGTGGTGAACCAGACCGCGCTCAAGCTCAAGCAGGCGCCGATACGCCAGCTCATAGACGCCCTTTCGGCCGCCACGGCCTCCTCGCGAAAATCCTGACCCATGAAGCCGACCGCCGCACCCGCCCGCCTGTCCACTGTTTCCGCCAACTTTGAGGCCGAATTCGAGGCGCGCCTGCATTGGTCCGCCGACACCGACGCCGCCATCGAGCAGCGCGTGGCCGACATCCTGGCCGACGTGCAGCAGCGTGGCGATGCGGCGGTGCTGGAATACACCGCGCGCTTTGACGGCCTGGAGGCGGCCGTCATGGGCCAGCTGGAACTCACGCAGGCCGAGCTGAAGGCCGCATTCGATGCGATTCCCGCCGCCCAGCGCGATGCGCTCGAAGCCGCCGCGCGCCGTGTGCGCAGCTACCACGAGGCCCAAAAGAAGGCCAGTGGCGAAAGCTGGAGCTACCGCGACGAAGACGGCACCCTGCTGGGCCAGAAGGTCACGCCGCTGGACCGCGTCGGCATCTATGTGCCCGGCGGCAAGGCGGCTTACCCTTCGTCGGTGCTGATGAACGCCATCCCCGCCCACGTGGCCGGCGTCGGCGAGATCATCATGGTCGTGCCCACGCCCAAAGGCGAGAAAAACGCGCTGGTGCTGGCCGCCGCCTACGTGGCCGGCGTGACTCGCGCTTTCACCATTGGCGGCGCCCAGGCCGTGGCCGCGCTGGCCTACGGCACGCAGACCGTGCCCAAGGTCGACAAGATCACCGGCCCCGGCAATGCCTACGTCGCCAGCGCCAAGAAGCGCGTCTTCGGCACGGTGGGCATAGACATGATCGCCGGCCCCTCGGAAATCCTGGTGCTGGCCGACGGCAGCACGCCGGCCGATTGGGTCGCCATGGACTTGTTCAGCCAGGCCGAACATGACGAGCTCGCCCAAAGCATCCTGCTGTGCCCCGACGCCGCCTATATCGACGCCGTGCAGGCCGCCATAGATCGCCTGCTGCCCGAAATGCCGCGCGCCGAGATCATCGCCAAGTCCCTGAGCGGGCGCGGCGCGCTGATCCACACGCGCAGCATGGAAGAGGCCTGCGCGATCAGCAACCGCATCGCACCCGAACACCTGGAAGTCTCCAGCCGCGACCCGCACAAGTGGGAGCCGCTGCTCAAGCACGCCGGCGCCATCTTCCTGGGCGCCTACACCAGCGAATCGCTGGGCGACTATTGCGCAGGCCCCAACCACGTGCTGCCCACCAGCGGCACGGCGCGTTTCAGCTCGCCGCTGGGCGTGTACGACTTCCAGAAGCGTTCCAGTCTGATCGAGGTCAGCGAAGCCGGCGCCCAGGTGCTAGGCAAGATCGCCGCCGAATTGGCCTACGGCGAAGGCCTGCAGGCGCATGCGCGGGCGGCCGAGATGCGGCTGAAATAAGGCTTTAAATTACACGAAATTCGTGCAACACGAAATTCGTGTAAACTTCAGGCCATGAAGAACGTCACCATCACCGTCGACGATGCCGCCCTGGAGTGGGCACGCATCGAGGCGGCGCGGCGCAATACCAGCGTTTCGCGCCTGGTGGGCGAGATGCTGGCCGAGAAGATGCAGCGGACCGACGCCTACCAGCGCGCCATGCACGACTGGCAAAACAAGGACCGGCTGTGGGTGTCCGACGGCCAGCCCTATCCCAGACGTGTCGACCTGGATGAGGCCGGCGCATGAGCGAGGCTTCGAACAACGTTTTTGTCGACGCCAGCATCCTGGTCTACAGCGAAGACGGCGCCGACCCGGCCCGGCAACAAGCCGCGCTGGCCTGGCTGACCGTGCTGTGGCGACGCGGGCTGGGCCGCACCAGTACGCAGGTGCTCAACGAGTTTTACCTGCTGGCCACGCGCAAGATCCAGCCACCCATGCCCGCGGGCGATGCGCGCGCTGAAGTGCGCCGCTATGCGCTCTGGCAGCCCTGGTTAACCGACCACGCCACCGTTGAATCTGCCTGGGCGGTGGAGAGCCGCTACGGCCTGGATTACCGGGACAGCCTGGTCGTCGCGGCGGCCCAGCATCTGGGTTGCCGCTACCTGCTCAGCGAAAACCTGGCCCATGAGCAGCACTACGGCGGTGTCCAGGTGATCAATCCTTTT
This sequence comes from Polaromonas sp. P1_H6, assembly GCF_056405195.1. Taxonomy (NCBI): domain Bacteria; kingdom Pseudomonadati; phylum Pseudomonadota; class Betaproteobacteria; order Burkholderiales; family Comamonadaceae; genus Polaromonas; species Polaromonas sp. P1_H6. Next base: position 145,476 of record NZ_JBFUCN010000004.1, on the reverse strand, counting down.
AAAACCGGCGTTGAACTGTTGGAGCCCCTTGCATGACCCTGCCTGCCCCTCTGTTGGATAACAAGCTCAAAAAACTGATACGCCAGGACGTGCAGTCCATGCACGCCTACGCCATCCAGGACTCTGCCGGCATGGTCAAGCTTGACGCCATGGAAAATCCGCATCGCTTGCCCATGGCGCTGCAGGCCAGGCTGGGCCAGCGCCTGGGCGCGTTGGCGCTGAACCGCTATCCCGACGGCCGGGTCAACGACCTTCGCAAGGCACTGGCCGACTACGCGTGTATGCCCGAGGGCTTCGACATCATGCTGGGCAACGGCTCGGACGAACTGATCTCGCTGCTGGCTATGGCCTGCGACGTGGAAGGCGGCTCCATACTGGCGCCCCTGCCGGGCTTTGTGATGTACGCCATGAGCGCCCAGCTGCAGGGCCTGAAATTCATCGGCGTGCCGCTGACGGCCGACTTTGAGCTGGACGAAGCCGCCATGCTGGCCGCCATCCAGGAGCACCAGCCCTCCATCATCTACCTGGCCTATCCGAACAACCCCACGGCCAACCTGTGGGACGACGCGGTGATCGAGAAGATCGTCGAAGCCGCGCCGGGGCTGGTCGTGATGGACGAGGCCTACCAGCCGTTCTCGAGCAAAAGCTACATCGACCGCATTGCCAGGCACGGCCACGTGCTGCTGATGCGCACCCTGAGCAAGTTCGGGCTGGCCGGCGTGCGCATCGGTTACATGATGGGCCCCAAGGCCCTGATTGCCGAGGTCGACAAGGTGCGCCCGCCCTACAACATCAGCGTGCTGAATTACGAATGCGCGCTGTTCGCGCTGGAGCACCAGGCCGAATTCGCCGCCCAAGCCGAGGCGCTGGTGGCCCAGCGTGCCGTGCTGATGGACGCGCTGGCCGGCATGGCTGCCAAGGGCGTCAAAGCCTGGAAAAGCGACGCCAACATGATCCTGGTGCGGGTGCCCGATGCGGCCAGGGCCTTCGAAGGCATGAAATCGCACAAGGTGCTGGTTAAAAACGTTTCTAAAATGCATCCATTGCTGGCCAATTGTTTGCGCCTGACGGTCGGCACCGCGGACGAGAACGCGCAAATGCTGGCGGCGCTTGAAAAATCCCTATGACTACCCCCACACCTGTTTCCACCGTTCCCCTGGCACCCAGGACGGCCGAAGTTTCGCGCAACACGGCGGAGACCCAGATCACCGTCAAGCTCAACCTGGACGGCACCGGCAAGGCCAGCCTGTCCACGGGCATAGGCTTTTTCGACCACATGCTGGACCAGATCGCCCGCCACGGGCTGATCGACCTGGACATCCAGGCCAAGGGCGACCTGCACATCGACGGCCACCACACGGTGGAAGACGTGGGCATCACGCTGGGCCAGGCCGTGGCCAAGGCCGTGGGCGACAAGAAAGGCCTGCGCCGTTACGGCCACGCCTATGTGCCGCTCGATGAGGCGCTGTCGCGGGTGGTGGTCGATTTTTCGGGCCGCCCGGGCCTGGAGATGCACGTGCCCTTCAAGAGCGGCATGATCGGCACCTTCGACAGCCAGCTGGCCTACGAGTTCTTCCAGGGTTTTGTGAACCATGCCTTCGTGACCTTGCACATCGACAACCTCAAGGGTGAAAACGCCCACCACCAGGCCGAGACCGTGTTCAAGGCCTTTGCCCGCGCGCTGCGCATGGCGCTGGAGATAGACCCGCGCGCGGCCGGTGTGATCCCTTCGACCAAGGGCTCGCTTTAAGCTTCTTCCCAAAGCCGCCGCGCCGAAACCCACCTTTGTTTTTGGCATCGCCCCCTGACAATGGGCGCCGGCAGCCCTTAAATTCACAGCCAACCCTTCTTGAACCCCTGATGGCAAAACCCAAAACAGTGGCCGTGGTCGACTACGGCATGGGCAACCTGCACTCTGTCTCGCAGGCCGTGCGCCATGTGGCGGCGGGCAGCGGCTTTGAGGTGCTGGTCACCTCCAAAGCCGAAGACGTCATGAACGCCGAGCGCATTGTGCTGCCCGGCCAGGGCGCCATTGCCGACTGCATGCGTGAGCTCGCCGATTCCGGCATGCTGGAGTCGGTGCTGCACGCGGCGGCCCACAAACCGCTGTTCGGCGTCTGTGTGGGCATGCAAATGCTGCTGAGCCACAGCGACGAAGGCCAGCCCGGCGACGGCGGTGCCGGCACCCCCGGCCTGGGGCTGATTCCCGGCCAGGTCGTCAAGTTCGAACTGGCGGGCAGGGCACAGCCTGACGGGAGCCGCTACAAGGTACCCCAGATGGGCTGGAACCAGGTTTACCAAAATGGTGCGGGCACGGCACCCCACCCGGTCTGGGCCGGCGTGCCCGACGGCGCCTACTTTTACTTCGTGCACAGCTTTTATGCCCGCCCGTCGGATGCGCGCCACATCGCCGGCGAGGCCGATTACGGCGCGCGCTTCGCGGCGGCGATTGCACGCGATAATATTTTTGCCACCCAGTTCCACCCCGAGAAAAGCGCCGACCACGGGCTGGCCCTGTACCGCAATTTCCTGCACTGGAACCCGTAGCCACTCACAGCCGCCTTGGGTCAGACCCGGTATCGGGGCTTCCCGCTTTTTGTTACCCTGAGCACCCGTTTTCTTTTTTTACCGTCTTTTTTACCGCCACATGCTACTCATCCCCGCGATTGACCTGAAAGACGGTCACTGCGTCCGCCTCAAACAGGGCGACATGGATCAATCCACCATCTTCAGCGAAGACCCGGCCGCCATGGCGCGCAGCTGGGTCGACAAGGGCGCGCGGCGCCTGCACCTGGTGGACCTGAACGGCGCCTTCGCGGGCAAGCCCAAGAACGAGGCGGCCATCAAGCAGATCCTGGCCGAGGTGGGCAGCGAAATCGACGTGCAGCTGGGTGGCGGCATCCGCGACCTGGACACCATCGAGCGCTACCTCGACGCCGGCCTGCGCTACGTCATCATCGGCACGGCCGCCGTCAAGAACCCAGGTTTCCTGCAGGATGCTTGCACCGCCTTCGGCGGCCACATCATCGTCGGCCTGGACGCCAAGGACGGCAAGGTCGCTACCGACGGCTGGAGCAAGATGACCGGCCATGAAGTCATAGACCTGGGCAAAAAATTCCAGGACTACGGCGTCGAATCCATCATCTACACCGACATCGGCCGCGACGGCATGCTGACCGGCATCAACATCGATGCCACCGTCAAGCTGGCCCAGGCGCTGACGATTCCGGTGATCGCCTCCGGCGGCCTTTCGAACATGGCCGACATCGAGAAGCTTTGCGAAGTCGAGGACGAGGGTGTGGAAGGCGTGATCTGCGGGCGCTCGATTTATAGCGGTGATCTTGATTTCGAAAAAGCGCAGGCTAGGGCAGATGAATTGAATGGCTAGGAGTGTCTACAGACATCCCCAAGCACCGCCAGACGCACTGAACCCAAATGCTCGCTAAAAGAATCATCCCTTGCCTCGACGTCACCGGCGGTCGCGTCGTGAAGGGCGTCAATTTCACCCAGTTGCGTGACGCGGGCGATCCGGTGGAAATCGCCGCGCGCTACAACGAGCAGGGCGCCGACGAGTTGACCTTTCTCGACATCACGGCCACCAGCGACGGGCGCGACCTGATTTTGCCCATCATCGAGGCCGTGGCCTCGCAGGTCTTCATTCCCCTGACGGTGGGCGGCGGTGTGCGCACCGTCGAAGACGTGCGCCGCCTGCTCAATTCCGGGGCCGACAAGACCAGCTTCAACTCGGCCGCCATCGCCAATCCGCAGGTGATCGCCGACGCGTCGGCCAAGTACGGCTCGCAATGCATCGTGGTGGCGATTGATGCCAAGCGCCGCAATGCGGAAGACGAAAAACGCCTGACCCCCGCCGGCGAACCCGTGGGCCCGGGCTGGGACGTCTACAGCCATGGCGGGCGCAAAAACACCGGCCTGGACGCCGTGGCTTGGGCCACCGACATGGCACGGCGCGGCGCCGGTGAGATTTTGCTGACCAGCATGGACCGCGACGGCACCAAGTCGGGCTTCGACCTGGCCCTGACCCGCGCGGTGAGCGATGCCGTCAGCGTGCCGGTGATCGCCTCGGGCGGCGTCGGCAACCTGGAACACTTGGCCGACGGCGTGCAGACGGGCGGCGCCGATGCAGTGCTGGCCGCCAGCATTTTTCATTACGGCGAATACACGGTGCAGCAGGCGAAGCAGCATATGGCTGAACGGGGTATCCCCGTGAGGATGACGTAACCCCCGTCGAATAGGCGCAACCCCCGTCGGACGCTCACTGCGTGTAGCGCCTTCCCCCCTGCCGGGGCGATATCTGCGGTCCGGCAAAGCCGGTCCCGCGATATCCTTGCTTTAGTGTCTCCTTCCAAATCCGTGACAATTGCCTCATGACCCAAAATTGGCTTGACGACATCAGCTGGGACGACAAGGGTTTGATCCCGGTCATTGCACAGGAAGCCTCCAGCGGCGATGTGCTCATGTTCGCCTGGATGAACCGCGAGGCCTTGCAAAAAACCGCCGAGCTGGGCCAGGCGGTGTATTTCAGCCGCTCGCGCGGGCGTCTCTGGCACAAGGGCGAGGAATCCGGCAACCAGCAAACGGTGCATGAAATCCGCCTGGACTGCGACAACGACGTGATCCTGCTCAAGGTGACTCAGCTGGGTCACACGCCGGGCATCGCCTGCCACACGGGCCGTCACAGCTGCTTTTTCAGTGTGTATAAAGACGGCCGGTGGGTAGTGACCGAGCCGGTCCTGAAAGACCCGACAAGCATGTATAAACAGACTCCCGGCAAACATGACCACGAATGACTCCCTCCAGCGCCTGGCGCTCATCATCGAAAGCCGCAAAGCGGCCAACGGCGGAGACCCGGACAAAAGTTATGTGGCGCGCCTGTTGCACAAGGGCCCCGACGCCTTTTTGAAGAAAATCGGCGAGGAGGCCACCGAAACCGTGATGGCCGCCAAGGACATTGACTGTGCGCTGGCCCAGGGCGGTGCGTCGGACGAGCTCAAGGGCAAGCTGGTCGGTGAAGTCGCCGACCTGTGGTTTCACAGCCTGATCGCGCTGGCGCACTACGGCCTGAGCCCGGCCGACGTGATCGCCGAACTGGAGCGCCGCGAAGGCACCAGCGGCATCGAGGAAAAAGCGCTGCGCAAGGCCCAGCATCGCGACGCGGCTGAAAAACCGTGAGCGCGCGCCGGCCGCCGATTTCACTTTTGACTTCACCGTGACAGGAAGCTGACCCATGGAAACCGATCTGGCCGAATTCGAAGGCAAGAACCCCAACGACCGCGTTGTCATGCACGTGCTGTACGGCCTGCACACGCTGGCCTGGTTCAGCGGCGGCGTGTTTGCGGTGATCGCCCTGATCGTCAACTACATACGCCGCGCCGAAGAGTCCGACCCGCTCTACATCGACCACCACAATTACATGATCCGCACCTTCTGGTGGACGCTGGGCTGGCTGGTGCTGCTGTCGCCGCTGTGGCTGCTGTTTGTGTTCCCGGGTTTTATCGCCTACGTAGTCGTGTGGTTCTGGTACCTGTACCGCTGCGTGCGCGGCTGGATGCGCTTCAACAGCCATCGCCCCACTTAAGTCCTTCCAAGCTGACCAAGCCATGAACCATTCCGATAATTGCATTTTCTGCAAGATCGCCGCAGGCGCCATCCCCAGCCGCAAGGTCTATGAGGACGACGAATTGTTCGCTTTTCACGACATCAACCCCTGGGCGCCGGTGCATTTCCTGGTCATCCCCAAAGCGCATATCCCGTCCATGGCGCAGGTGGGTCCCGAACACGCCGCGCTGCTGGGCCGCATGATGGTGCTGGCGCCCAAGCTGGCGATTGAGCAGGGCTGCAATCCCTACCCGGAAGGCGGCTACCGTATCGTGACAAATACCGGTGCCGAAGGCGGGCAGGAAGTGCATCATTTGCACTTTCACGTCATAGGTGGCCCCCGCCCTTGGCTGAAAGGTTAGATCGAGGAGCAAAGGGAACCCCGGCGCCAGCAAGCGCACTAACCCGGTAGGGCAATGTGTGTAATCAGCGTCCTGACAGGCCGGGCCTTTAGAATCAAGCCAGTTCCGTGCAAACCGGCAATTTCGCATTTACCTGCACTTACACATCTCAATTCCAGACTAGGAGTAAATCATGGGTGGACTTTCCATTTGGCACTGGTTGATCGTGCTGTTGATCGTGGTGATGGTTTTTGGCACCAAAAAGTTGAAGAACATGGGCAGCGACCTCGGTGGTGCGGTCAAGGGTTTCAAGGACGGCATGAAGGACGGCAGCCAGCCTCCCGCCGACGTTCCTGTGCCGCCTGCAAGTGTCACGACGAACGCCCAGGCCTCGGACAAAACGACCATCGACGTCGAAGCTCGCCAGAAATCGTAATTCAGGCCTGACATTCAGTGATTGACCTCGGCATTTCCAAAATGGCGCTGATAGGCGCCGTGGCGCTGATCGTCATCGGCCCGGAAAAGCTGCCGCGCGTGGCGCGCACCGTGGGCATGTTGCTGGGCAAGGCCCAGCGTTATGTGGCCGACGTCAAAAACGAGGTCAACCGCTCCATGGAGCTGGACGAACTCAAGAAGATGAAGGAAAGCGTCGAGGGCGCCGCCCGCGACGTCGAGAATTCCATCCAGACCAATGCCAGCGACTTCGAGAAGTCCTGGGCCGAGGCCACGGGCGAGCCGTCCTCAGGCGCCTTGCCGGGCATGGAAATTTTCCCTGAGTACAAGCACCCGAAAAAGAAGTGGCGGCTCAAGCAGGGCGCGACACCCCAGTGGTACAAGGCCCGTTCCGGCGTGCGCACCCGCGCGCAGTCGGGGGCAGCCCGCGTGGCACGTTTCCGTCCGCAGCCGGGCCGCCTGTCTTGAGCCTTCCTGCTGACCTTCTGTTTTTTGCGCATCCCACGGCGCCACCCACCCAGCGCAAACTTCCTTCATGAGCGATCCCAACACCGACAAGCCCGACGAACTCGCGGGCACTGAGCAGCCCTTTGTGCAGCACCTGATGGAGCTGCGCGACCGGATGATCAAGGCGGTGGTTGCCATCGGCATCGCCGCCGCCGTGCTGGCGTTTTTCCCCGGTGCCAGTGCCCTCTATGACCTGATGGCCGCGCCGCTGGTGGCAACCCTGCCCCAGGGCTCCAAGCTGATCGCCATCAGCGTGATCACGCCCTTCGTGGTGCCGATCAAGATTCTGTTCATGGCAGCCTTCATGATCGCGCTGCCGGTGGTGCTTTATCAGGTATGGGCTTTCGTCGCGCCCGGCCTGTATTCGCACGAGAAAAAACTGGTCATGCCGCTGGTGATCTCCAGCACGCTGCTGTTTTTTATCGGTGTGGCGTTTTGTTATTTCGTCGTGTTCGGGCAGGTGTTTCATTTCATCCAGAGTTTTGCGCCCAAGTCCATCATCGCCACGCCTGACATCGAGGAATACCTGAGCTTCGTGCTGGGCATGTTCCTGGCCTTCGGGCTGGCCTTTGAGGTGCCGATCGCGGTGATCCTGCTCGTGCGCATGGGCGTGCTCACCGTGGCTCAACTGCGCGAATACCGTGGGTACTTCTGGGTGGCGGCCGCCATCGGCACCGCATTGGTCACGCCGCCGGACGCGGGCTCGATGATCATGCTGCTGGGTGTTGTCGGAGGCCTCTATGAAGTGGGCATCCTCGCGGCCCTGCTCTTCGTCAAGCACACCAAGCCGCCCGAAACCGACGGCGACGCCGAAGCGGCCAAATCCTGAAACGGCCGCCGGCAGCCTAACGCTGCTGCTGTGCCCTGGGCCGCTGGCGCTTGCCGGGCGTGACGGCGATTTCGGTCTGCTTGTCCTTGCGCAGCACCGTCAGCGGGGCGGGGGTGCCGGGCTTGAGGGCAGCCACGGCGGTCAGCAACTGGCTCACATTGCGCACACCCTTGCCATCCACCGCGGTGATCACGTCGCCCGGCTGTATGCCGGCCTGCGCGGCGGGGCCGTTTTGCAGCACGCCGGTGATGATGACGCCGCCGTCCCTGGCCGCCGCGGGCTTGAGGCCGAAGGTCTCGGCCAGCTCGGGGTTCAGGTCCTGCGGCTCCACGCCTATCCAGCCGCGCGTGACCTGGCCGTCCTTCACGATGCCTTCAAGCACCTGTTTGGCGGTGGACACCGGAATGGCGAAGCCTATGCCCATGGAGCCGCCCGAGCGCGAGTAGATCGCGGTGTTGATGCCCATCAGGTTGCCGTTCACGTCGACCAGCGCGCCGCCCGAGTTGCCGGGGTTGATGGCCGCGTCGGTCTGGATGAAGTTCTCAAAGGTGTTGATGCCCAGCTGGTTGCGCCCCAGCGCGCTCACGATGCCGCCGGTGACGGTCTGGCCCACGCCGAAGGGGTTGCCAATGGCCATCACCGGGTCGCCCACCTGCAATGCGTCGGAGTTGCCCAGCACGATGACGGGCAGCTTGTCCAGGTCGATCTTGAGGATGGCCAGGTCGGTGTCGGGGTCGGTGCCTATGACCTGGGCCTTGGCCTTGCGCGTGTCGTTGAGGATGACCTCGATGTCGTCGGCGCCCTCGACCACATGGTTGTTGGTCAGGATGTAGCCGCTGGCGCTGATGATCACGCCGCTGCCCAGCCCGCCTTGCGGCTCGTTGGGGCTCTGGTCGCCGAAGAAAAACTTGAACCACGGGTCTTCGGCGTGCGGGTTCCTGGCGGCGGCCTTGCTGGTGTTGATGCTGACGACGGCTGCGGAAGCGGTTTTGGCGGCCGAGGCAAAACCGCCGGCGGCGCCCGGGCTGCGCGGTGCGCTACCGGCGGGAGCCTCGATCACGGAGACACCGGGCGTGTTGCCGCGATCCAGCCACTGTGGCTTGAGCGTGGCCACCACAAAATAGGCGGCCAGCAGGACGGTCACCGTTTGGGAAAAAAGAAGCCAGGTACGTTTCATGAAGCGATGGGGCGGGTGCGGCGCGGGGTGCGGGGAACAAACAGGTGTGAAGCCAGGGGCCTGGCCGGGGAGCGGCCGGGTGATGAAGTTTATCGCTTCGGGTCCCCGGCCGCTTGTAAGCAAGCATGCCGCTTTGCTCCGGTACCATGTTTCCGGGCGGCTGCCAGGCCGCGCCGCGGGACTGGCCGGAACAGCCGTCCCGGAATCAACAACCATAACGGAGGCGACATTCATGCATCAATGTTCAAGGCGGACCTGGCTTGCGCGCGGCGCGGCCGTAATGGCGGCGGGTTCGGCGGGGCTGGCGTTGCCGGTCCTGGCCGCGCCCACCGCGACGAAATTTCCGGCCAGCCTGGTGGTGCAGGGCACGGCGCTGCAGCTCAACGGCGCCGGCACACGCTTCAAGGCCATTTTCCAGGTCTACGACATGGCCATGTACACGAGCCGCAAGGTGGCGTCGGCCGATGAGGCGATGAAGCTGGGCACGCCCATCCGCCTGGCATTCGTGGCGCTGCGGGAAGTCTCCGGCACCGACCTCGGCCGGCTCTTCCTGCGCGGCATGGCCGACAACTCCAGCCGCGATGCGGTCAGCCGCCATTCGGTGTCGAGCAACCGGCTGATCGACATCTTCTCGGGCCGCAGCAAGCTGATGCCCGGCGATTCCTTTGCGATGGAGTTCGTTCCGGGCAAAGGCACCAGCTTTTTCATCGTCGAGCAGCCGCAGGGTGCGCCGGTCGGCGACGCGGAGTTCTTCCGCATGGTGCTGGGCATCTGGCTGGGCTCCGTGCCGGCCGACTTCATGCTGAAGGACGCCCTGCTGGGCCTCGAAAAAAACTGAGCGCCCTGAGACAATCGGGCCATGAACACCACACGACAGGACTTGCTGCAGGCCTTTGACGCGCTTTTGCAGCCCGCGCGCTTCAAGGACTACGGCCCCAACGGCCTGCAGGTCGAGGGCAAGCCTGAAGTCCACACGATCGTCTCCGGCGTCACCGCCAGCCTGGCGCTGATAGAGGCGGCGGTGGCCGCGCGGGCCGATGCCATTTTTGTGCACCACGGCCTGTTCTGGCGCGGCCAGGATGGCCGCGTCACGGGATGGATGAAGCAGCGCCTGGCATTGCTGTTGGCCCATGACATCAATCTCTATGCCTACCACCTGCCGCTGGATGCGCATCCCGAACTGGGCAACAACGCGCAACTGGGCCTGCAACTGGGGTTGGCCGCCAGCGGGCGCTTCGGCGAGCAGGACCTGGGCTTTATGGGGGAGCGCGCCGACGGCGGCCGTTTTGCCGACACCGCTGCGCTGGCGGCGCATGTGCAGCAAGTGCTGAAGCGGCCGGTCGTCCAGGCCGGGCCGGCGCAGAAAGCCATCCACCGCATCGCCTGGTGCACCGGCGGCGCACAGGGTTATTTCGAGGCGGCGATCGCCGCGGGCGCCGACGCCTTCATCACGGGTGAGATTTCCGAGCCGCAAGCGCATTACGCGCGCGAGATGGGCGTGGCCTTCATCGCCTGCGGCCACCACGCCTCCGAGCGCTACGGCGCGCCGGCGGTGGCGGGACAGGTCGCGGCGCAGCTGGGCCTGGCCCACCAGTTCATCGATATCGACAACCCGGCCTGAGCTCCGTCCGCAGCGGCCGGGTCAGGCCGGTTTGTGGCGCGGCCGGCCGGCCCGGGGCGGCTTGATGCCGGCGGTTTTCGGGCTTTTCGGGGTTTTCGTGGTTTGGGGCCGTGAAGCCGCCTTCGGCACGGCGTCGCGCAGGGCGCGCCAGCTGGAGCCCAGTTCGGCATGTTCCACCGGCACGGCGGTGCGGCTTTCCGGGTCCAGCAGCGCCGCGCGGGAGCGCATCGCGCGAGCGGCCTCAGCAACCGACTGCGCTTCGTGCAGCAGCTGGTCCACGTCCTTGCCCGCGGCCGACAGGTGGACGATGCCGACGGCGATGTCCGGCGAGATCCGGATGTGCCGGCCGTCCAGCGAGGCCACGTCCAGGGGGCGGCGCAGGCTGGTGGCCACACGCAGGCCCAGCGTGCGTATCCAGCGCGGCGAGTGCATGGTCTCCAGCAGCACCACGAAGCAGCGGTCGTAGTAGCGCCCCGCCGGGTTCACGGTGCCGGTGTGGCGTTGCATGCGGCGCGCCAGCTGGATGTAAATGTCGTTGAGGCCTGCCTGGCCTATTTGCGGCAGCAAGCGCTCGGGCTCGAACAGCAGCACGGCCATCAGGGCGCCGTCGCGCCGGGTGCGCTGGCGACGATGCTGCGCGCGAATGATTTTCTGCACCATGGCCACGCCATCGTAGAGCTGCGTGATGGGGTCGCGCCGCGACACCTCGCCCTGCATCATCTGCCGGATCTGGTGGTTGCGCAGCCAGAGCATCGCGGCGGTGATGAGTACGCTGAGCAGCGCCGCCAGCGCCACGCCGGCCTGCAGCAGCAGCGGCGGCCGCGTGGTATTCAGCGCCATCCCATAAAGGCCGATCTGCGCGGGCAGGGTGAGCAGGCAGCCAAGGGCCAGGCCCCAGGCCATACGGTCGCCCAGTTGCGTGGCGCGCACCGACAGCCAGAGCACCACCGACAGGTTGGCGATCGCCAGCGCGCCGGAGACCGGCAGGCGCCATTCAGGCGCGAGCAGCAGGCACAGCGGCCCGCCCGCCAGGCACACCAGGGTCATCGCCAGCAGGCTGACTTTCATCAGGTGGTCGCGCTGGTGGGCCGACAGCCACTGGCTGGCGCCGTAGCTGCCCATGGCCGCGCACAGCGGCCCGGCCAGGACCTGCGCCATGGCCAGCGGGTCTTGCGTGTCAGGCCAGATGGCGGCGGGCAGCCCGCTGAGCAGCAGCACCACCACCCAGCACAAGGCCAGGTAGGCCAGCGTCTGTGAGGCGGCGCGCGTGCGGCTGTAAAAGGTATCGGCCAAGGCCAGCAGGACCACCAGGCCGAGCGCGCCGGCGGCCGCGCTCCACAGCACCATGTCGGCGTCGGGCATCAGCAGGTGGACGGCCGCATTCATGGCCGGCTCAGCACTGCGGGCAAGGGCCCGCCGGCCGCTGCGCTATGGTTTGCGCCAAAATACCCCAAGAATGCATCTGCCCGAACCCCTCGTGTTTTTTTGCCAGCCGCGGCGTCGTGCCGCCCGCGGGCATACCCATTTTTTCGCGATTATGGTCCGTCCTGCCGCGGAATGCACCCTGCCGCTGGAATTCGCCGTATTACGGCGGGGGATGCGTTGTGGCTAAGCCCTTGCTCATCACCATGGGTGACCCGGCCGGCATAGGCCCGGAAATCATCGCAAAAGCTTTTCGCGAGGCGCCCGCCGACCTGGCCGGCTGTGCCGTGGTGGGCGACGTGGCCACGCTGCGCCGCGCCGCCGCGCTGACCGCATCCCCGCTGGCGCTCCCGGTGGCGCAACTGGGCAGTCTGTCCGGGCTGCCCGGCGTGCCGCCGCGCTGCATCCCTGTGCTGCAACAGTGCGCGCTGCCGGGCCTTGTTCCTTATGGACAGGTCAGCGCCACGGCCGGCCAGGCCGCGGCCGACTGCATCGTCTGGGCGGCGCGCCGCGTACTGGCCGGCGAGGCCGCGGCACTGGTGACCGCGCCCATCCACAAGGAGGCCCTGGCCGCCGCCGGTGGCTGGGCGGCGGGTTTTCCGGGCCACACCGAAATGCTGCAGGCCGAGGCGGCCGCGTTTCTGGGCAAAGCCGTGGGTGAGGTGCCGGTGCGCATGATGCTGGCCAATGACGAGTTGCGCACCGTGCTGGTCAGCATCCACATGTCGCTCAGGCACGCCATTGAGGCCGTGACTTTTGACAATGTGCTGCAAACCCTGCGCATCACGCACGGCGCCGTGGCAGCCAGCCTGGGGCGCGCGCCGCGCATCGCGGTAGCGGGGCTCAACCCCCATGCCGGCGAAGGCGGGCTGTTCGGCCATGAGGAGCAGGCCATCATCGCCCCGGCCATCGCCGCCGCCCGCGCGGAAGGTCTCGATGTGAGCGGCCCCTTCGCGCCCGACACGGTGTTCATGCGCGCGCGCCAGGCCGCCGGCAAGCCCGGCGAGTTTGACGTGGTGGTCGCGATGTACCACGACCAGGGGCTGATCCCGGTCAAGTACTTGGGGGTGGAGCAGGGGGTCAACGTCACGCTGGGACTGCCGCTGGTGCGGACCAGTCCCGACCACGGGACGGCTTTCGACATCGCGGGCAGCGGTCGTGCCGACGCTTCCAGCCTGCTGGCCGCCGTGCGCATGGCGCGCCGGCTTGCGGCTTGCTGACGCCTATCGGCCTGCGTTACGGCCTATTTTTTGAGGCTGTCGCGGATCTCGCGCAGTAGCACGATGTCTTCGGGGGTTGCCGCGGGCGCCGGCGCGGCTTCGTGGCTGCGCTTGAGGCGGTTGATCTGCTTGACCATCAGGAAAATGATGAAGGCCAGGATGACGAAGTTGACCGCGACGGTGATGAAGTTGCCATAGGCGAAGACCGGCACGCCGGCTTTCTTCAGCGCGTCCAGCGTGGTGGCCGTGCCCGGCGGCACCGTCCCCAGCACCACGAACAGGTTGGAAAAATCCAGCTTACCGAAGAGGGCGCCGACGAGCGGGAGTATCAGGTCGCTGACGACCGAGTCCACGATCTTGCCGAAGGCCGCGCCAATGATCACGCCGACGGCCAGGTCGACCACGTTGCCCTTGACGGCAAATTCCTTGAATTCCTGCATCATTCCCATGAAGTCTCTCCTCTTGTTGGAAAAAACATTATCAAGGCTGGGCCTGCCGGCGCGGCCCGCGCGCGGGCCCGGCTTGAAACAAAGTATGTGCAATCTGGATGGTGCTTAAAAAACAGGCAGACAGCACGCCGCGGCGTAGCTTCGGGCCACCGGGATACGGCCGCTTGCCTTGAAAACCGGCATCGCGCTCCGCTACAATTGCGGGTTGACCCCACTATGCCTATTTCAAGCCAGTTCTTGAAGGACTCTCATGACCCAAGCAAGCGAAGCAAGCGTGAATGGTGTGCCGCACGGCGCTCCCGTAGACAAAGATAAAAGAAACTGGCTGGTGACCACCTGTGCGGTGGGCGGCGCAGGCGCCCTCGCCACCGCTGTTCCCTTTGTCAGCACGTTCCAGCCCTCCGAAAAAGCCAAAGCCGCCGGCGCCGCCGTCGAAGTCGATATTTCCGATGTCAAGCCCGGTGAAAAAATCACGGTGGAATGGCGCGGCAAGCCGGTCTGGATCATCAAACGCACGCCCGCACAGCTCGCCGAACTGCCCAAGGTCGATGCCCTGCTGGCCGATCCCAAGTCCGAGCGCAAGCCCGACGAACTGACCCCCGCCTACGCCCGCAACGAAAACCGCTCCATCAAGCCCGAAACGCTGGTCGTCGTCGGCATCTGCTCGCACCTGGGTTGCTCCCCTTCCGACAAGTTCCAGCCCGGCGCGCAGCCTTCGTTGCCCGACAACTGGGCCGGCGGCTTCCTGTGCCCCTGCCACGGCTCAACCTTCGACATGGCCGGCCGCGTCTACAAGAACAAGCCCGCGCCCGACAACCTCGAGGTCCCTCCGCACATGTACCTGTCAGACACCCGGTTGCTGATTGGTGAAGACAAAAAGGCCTGAAGGCGCTTTGTTCCCCGAGCTCCTTCACAAGACCCTGTAGCCAGCGCCAGATAGCCGCCGACACCCAGACGCAGCTATCCGGCGCTTGCCAAAGAACCCCACCGAACCAGGATCAGTTATGGCTGAATTCAAAGAAATTTCCCCCGATGCCCCGCTCGCCGCCAAGGCGATGAACTGGGTCGACAACCGGTTTCCCGCCAGCAAGCTCTACAAAGAGCACATGAGCGAGTACTACGCACCGAAGAACTTCAACTTCTGGTACATCTTCGGCTCGCTGGCCATGCTGGTGCTGGTCATCCAGATCGTGACCGGCATCTTCCTGACGATGAACTACAAGCCCGACGCCGCCCTGGCTTTCGGCTCGGTCGAATACATCATGCGCGACGTCCCCTGGGGCTGGCTGATCCGCTACATGCACTCGACGGGCGCTTCGGCCTTCTTCGTGGTGGTGTACCTGCACATGTTCCGCGGCCTGCTCTACGGCAGCTACCGCAAGCCGCGCGAGCTGGTCTGGATTTTCGGCTGCGCGATTTTCCTGTGCCTGATGGCCGAAGCCTTCATGGGCTACCTGTTGCCATGGGGCCAGATGAGCTACTGGGGCGCCCAGGTGATCGTCAACCTGTTTGCCGCGATTCCCTTCATCGGTCCTGACCTCGCGCTGCTGATCCGCGGCGACTACGTGGTGGGCGACGCCACGCTGAATCGCTTCTTCGCGTTCCACGTGATCGCCGTGCCGCTCGTGCTGCTGGGCCTGGTGGCCGCGCACATCATCGCGCTGCACGAAGTCGGCTCCAACAACCCCGACGGCGTCGAGATCAAAGGCCCCAACGCACCGAAAGACGCGCAAGGCCATCCGCTGGACGGCATCCCCTTCCACCCGTACTACACGGTGCACGACATCTTCGGCGTGAGCGTCTTCCTGATGATCTTCTCGGCGATCATCTTCTTCGCTCCCGAATTCGGCGGCTACTTCCTCGAGTACAACAACTTCATCCCGGCCGATCCGCTGAAGACGCCGGCGCACATCGCCCCGGTCTGGTACTTCACGCCTTATTACTCGATGCTGCGTGCCATCACCAGCGAGATGATCTATGCATTGATCGCCTGCGTGATCGGCGCCGCGGCTTTCAGCATCTGGAAATTCCGCATGCCGGTGTTGCTGAAGGCGGTCATCGCCGGTGCGGCCGTCGTGGGCGCCGCGCTGCTGCTGTCCATCGATGCGAAATTCTGGGGTGTGGTCGTGATGGGCGGCGCCGTGGTAATCCTGTTCTTCCTGCCCTGGCTCGATCACAGCCCTGTCAAGTCGATCCGCTACCGCCCCGACTGGCACAAATACCTCTACGGCATTTTTGTCGTCAACTTCCTGGTGTTGGGCTACCTCGGCGTCCAGCCGCCATCGCCCATCGGTGAGCGCGTCTCCCAGGTCGGCACGCTGTTTTACTTCGGCTTCTTCATCCTGATGCCGTGGTGGAGCCGTGTAGGCACCCCCAAGACACCGCCGGACCGTCCTGTTTTCCACGGTCACTGAGAGTTGGAGATAAAAACGATGAAAAAGATTATTTTTGCGCTGGTTACCGCCTTTGGCCTTGTGGCCGGGGCACAGGCTTCGGAAGGCGGCATCGCCTGGGACAAGGCGCCCGACCGGACCAACGACCTGGGGTCCCTGCAAAACGGCGCCAGGCTGTTCGTCAATTACTGCCTGAATTGCCATTCCGCTGCCTTCATGCGTTTCAACCGCCTGAAAGACATCGGCCTGACCGACAAGGAAATCAAGGACAACCTGCTGTTCACCACTGAAAAAGTGGGCGACACCATGAAGGCCGCGATCGACCCGAAACAGGCCAAGGAATGGTTCGGCGGCAATCCCCCAGACCTCACCGTGATCGCACGCTCGCGCGCCGGCGCCGGCGGTACCGGCGCCGACTACCTCTACACTTACCTGCGCACCTACTATCGCGACGAAACCAAGGCCACGGGCTGGAACAACCTGGCTTTCCCCAGCGTTGCCATGCCGCATGTGCTGTGGGAATTGCAGGGCGTGCGGACGCCGGTGTTTGAAGACAAGGAAGAGCACGGCCACAAGGTCGCGATTTTCAAAGGTTGGAACCAGGTCACGCCCGGCACCATGACGCCGCTGCAGTACGACCAGGCCATGGGCGACCTCGTGGGCTACCTGCAGTGGATGGGTGAGCCGGCCCAGAACACCCGTATCCGTGTTGGTGTCTGGGTGCTGATTTTCCTTCTCGGCTTGACCTTTGTCGCCTGGCGCCTGAATGCGGCGTTCTGGAAAGACGTCAAGTAATTTTTCGCCGGGACCTTGTTCCCGGCACCTTCTGGAGTGGATGCTTTTTATATGTATCCACTCCTTTGCATTTAGGAGTTCCGCACCATGATGGTCCTTTATTCAGGCACAACCTGCCCCTTCTCGCACCGCTGCCGCTTTGTGTTGTTTGAAAAAGGCATGGACTTCGAAATCCGTGATGTCGACCTGTACAACAAGCCCGAAGACATCAACGTGATGAATCCCTACGGCCAGGTGCCCATCCTGGTCGAGCGCGATTTGATCCTGTATGAGTCGAACATCATCAACGAGTACATCGACGAGCGCTTCCCGCATCCGCAACTGATGCCCGGCGACCCGGTCGACCGCGCACGCGTCCGCCTCTTCTTGCTGAACTTCGAGAAAGAGCTGTTCGTCCATGTCAGCACGCTGGAATCGCGCGCGTCCAAGGGCAACGAAAAAGCGCTGGAAAAGGCCCGCTCGCACATCCGCGACCGCCTGACGCAGCTGGCACCCATCTTCTTGAAGAACAAATTCATGCTGGGTGACAATTTCTCCATGCTGGACGTGGCCATTGCCCCTTTGCTGTGGCGCCTGGATTACTACGACATCGACCTGTCGAAGAATGCCGCGCCGCTGCTCAAGTATGCTGAACGCATCTTTTCGCGCCCGGCCTACATCGAGGCGCTGACGCCATCCGAAAAAGTGATGCGTAAATAATCTACGGATTCGATTTCCGGACAAGCAGTTTGGCTGAATTCATGAACGCCTTGGACGCCACGTCGACGCGCCCCTACCTCATAAGGGCGCTCTACGACTGGTGCACCGACAACGGCTTCACGCCTTATGTGGCCGTGTCGGTGGATGACACCGTTCAGGTGCCGCGCGAGTACGTGAAGAACAATGAAATCGTGCTCAATATCAGCTTTGATGCGACTTCGTCGCTCAAGCTGGGTAATGATTTCATTGAGTTCAAGGCACGTTTTGCCGGCAGCGCCCGGGAAATCATGGTGCCCATCAGCCATGTGATCGCCATCTATGCCCGTGAAAACGGGCAGGGCATGGCTTTTCCCATGGTGGCGCCCGCTGCCGCCGGCCAGGTTTCCAGTGCCGAGGCGGCGAGCGACGCCGGGCTGACGGCCCCTGCGGCTGCGCCGGCTTCCGCGCCGGCACAGCACAGTCCGGCGGACGGACCCGAGGGAAAGATCATGCAACTGGTCCCGGACAGCGCACCCGATGCGGAAGACGGTGGCCCCGACAACCCCGAGCCCCCCAAGCCGCCGCGCGCGCGGCCTTCGTTGAAACGGGTCAAGTAAAATAGCCTCGCGCCGCTTTAGCTCAGTTGGTAGAGCAACCGCCTTGTAAGCGGTAGGTCGTCAGTTCGATTCCGACAAGCGGCACCATTTCCCACGATTCTTGCCTTCCCCATGCAACGTGGGTACCATACGCTACCAATTTTGTAGCGAGCCATCAGGCGGGGGCTTTATCTTTCATGTCGCCTTGCCGTTATTGAAGAAACTGGCTACTACTTTTTCCTTATTAGGATCTTGAGCCGGATTGAGGTAACCTTCCAACCTTTGCCTATAAGGCGGGTCTGGATCAAGGGGAGCAATTGGCGGATTTTTGCGGCGGCCGCGTTGCCGTTGACCAGCAGGCACCAGGTTTCGCCGTCGATGGGCCCGGCCTGGACCGCCGGCCGCAAGGCTTCCGGCAACAGCGGCTCAATCGCCTTGAGCCTGTCGCTGGACTCCTGGACGAGTTCAGTCAGCCGTGCCAGGGAGGGTGAATTCCCGGCGGCCTGATAAACGGAGAGCGCCTGCGGAAGGCGCCGGTCGGAGGTCATGGTGGACGGTGCTCGGCCTGGTGAGCGCAAGCTTTTAAAGAGGTAGACAAGTGCATTTGATTATCACGGATGCGTGGCTGGCGAAAAGTCGGGCCATCTATTTAAGCGGGACAAAACTGGTTCTGGCGGGCTTTGTCGCCGCGCTGGCGCTCATGCTTGTGGCTGCCGGCCTCTACCACTGGGTGTTTCTCAAGGGCGCCCGCGAAGGATGGCCGGTCGTAGGCTCGCTGGTCAAACTCATGGTCAAGGACGAATTCGACCAGCGCGACCGTTTCATGCGCGAAAACCTCGACGTGATGGCCAAGCGGGTCGGCGAGATGCAGGCCAAGATGATGCAGCTCGAGGCGCTCGGCGAGCGGGTGTCCGGCCTGGCCGGCGTCAATCCCAATGACATCAAAGTCGCGCCCGGCCGCGGCGGCGCACTGGTGGCCGGCCCCTCGCTGACCATGGAAGAGCTGCAAGCCACGCTGGCGGACCTGGACAAACTCACTGATCAGCGGGTCGATCTGATGACCGTGATGGAGTCGCGCCTCTTCGACCAAAAGATCAAGAAAATGATGGTGCCTACCCAGGAGCCCGTGGCAGGGGGCAACCTCGGCTCGCCTTTCGGCTGGCGCATAGACCCGATGAACGGACGCTCCGCGCTGCACACCGGGCTCGACTTCCCTTCCGAGCCGGGCACGGCCATCCTGGCCGCAGCGGGCGGCGTCGTGGTTACGCAGGAATACCACCCGGCCTATGGCAACATGGTCGAAGTCGACCACGGTAATGAGCTTGTCACGCGCTATGCCCATGCCTCGCGCGTGCTGGTCAAAAAGGGCGACCTGGTCAAGCGCGGCCAGAAGATCGCCGAAGTCGGCACCACCGGCCGGTCCACGGGTCCGCACCTGCACTTCGAGGTGCTGGTCCAGGGTGTTTTCCAGGATCCGCAGAAATTCCTGACCGCGGGACAGAAACTGCCCGGGCCCATGGTGGCGTCCGCTGCCGCGCGGCTTCCCGCTCCCGCGCCGGTACAGTCCGCGCAGCTGCCGCGCCCCCACTAGGCGGTATGCCCGCCATGCGCATGTGCATGGCTTTTCAGGCCCGATGGCGGTTTTATCTCGGATAGCCGTGCAGCTCCCCTGGCAGAGTTAAAATCAGAGGTTTGGGCCCAGTTGAACTCACTGATGGCGCCCACACCTAGGTTCCGTACTCAATAAGGGATTTCGGCCGCATTGCCAGCTCATGGGGAGCGGTCAAGGCGGCCTCGCATTTATGGCTTCCAACATCCTGACCAAAATTTTCGGCAGCCGCAATGACAGGCTGCTCAAAACCTACCGCAAAACCGTAGAACGCATCAATGCGCTGGAGACCCAGTACGAAAAGCTTGACGACGACCAGCTGCGCGCCAAAACCCAGGAGTTCAAAACCAGGGTAGCCGCTGGCGAGGAACTCGATGCCATTCTTCCCGAAGCTTTCGCGGTGGTGCGGGAAGGCAGCAAGCGCATCATGAAGATGCGCCACTTCGACGTGCAGATGCTGGGCGGCATGTCGCTGCACAACGGCAAAATTTCCGAAATGCGTACCGGCGAGGGCAAGACCCTGACCGCCACGCTGCCGGTCTACCTCAATGCCTTGACCGGCAAGGGCGTGCACGTGGTCACGGTCAACGACTACCTGGCCAGCCGCGACGCGCGCTGGATGGGCAAGCTCTACAACTTCCTGGGCCTGACGGTGGGCATCAACCTGCCCAATATGTCGCGCGAGGAAAAGCAGGCCGCCTACGGCTCCGACATCACCTACGGCACCAACAACGAGTACGGTTTCGACTACCTGCGCGACAACATGGTCTATGAAGTGGCGGACCGCGTTCAGCGCGGCCTGAACTACGCCATCGTCGACGAGGTCGACTCGATCCTGATCGATGAGGCGCGCACGCCGCTCATCATCAGCGGCCAGGCCGAAGACCACACCGAGATGTACCTGGCGATGAACAAGATCGTCCCCATGCTGACGCGCCAGGAGGGCGAGGCCGACCCGCGCACCGGCGAAGGCGTGACCAAGCCCGGCGACTTCACCATCGATGAAAAAAGCCACCAGGTGTTCCTGACCGAGCAGGGCCATGAGAGCGCCGAGCGCCTGTTGTTCAACCTGGGACTGATCCCCGAGGGCTCCACCCTGTACGATCCGGCCAACATCTCGCTGATGCACCACCTGTATGCGGCCTTGCGCGCCAACCTGCTGTACCACCGCGACCAGCATTACGTGGTGCAGGACGGCGAAGTCGTGATCGTTGACGAATTCACCGGCCGCCTGATGTCGGGCCGCCGCTGGAGCGATGGATTGCACCAGGCCGTCGAAGCCAAGGAAGGCGTGCAGATCCAGGCCGAGAACCAGACTCTGGCGTCCATCACCTTCCAGAACTACTTCCGCCTCTACACCAAGCTGTCCGGCATGACCGGCACCGCCGACACGGAAGCCTACGAATTCCAGGAAATTTACGGCCTCGAAACCACGGTGATCCCGCCCAACCGCGTGAGCCGCCGCGATGACCAGCTGGACCGCGTCTACAAGACCACGCGCGAAAAATACGAAGCCGCCATCAAGGACATCCGCGAATGCTATGAGCGCGGGCAGCCCGTGCTGGTCGGCACGACCTCGATCGAAAACTCCGAGATCATCGACCAGCTGCTGATCAAGGAAGACCTGCCGCACCAGGTGCTCAACGCCAAGCAGCATGCCCGCGAAGCCGACATCATCGCCCAGGCAGGCCGTCCGAAAATGATCACCATCGCCACCAACATGGCGGGCCGCGGCACCGACATCGTGCTGGGCGGCAACGTTGAAAAACTGATCGAAGCGGTTGAAGCGGACGAGGCGTTGGATGCCGCCGCGAAAGAGGCGGAAATCGCCCGCCTGCGCGCGGCGTGGAAGGAAGAACACGAACAGGTCACCGCGATGGGCGGCCTGCGCATCATCGCGACCGAACGCCATGAATCGCGCCGAATCGACAACCAGCTGCGCGGCCGTTCCGGCCGCCAGGGTGACCCCGGCTCCTCACGCTTCTACCTGAGCCTGGACGACCCGTTGATGCGCATCTTCGCGGGCGACCGCGTCAAGGCCATCATGGAGCGGCTCAAGATGCCCGACGGCGAGGCAATCGAAGCGGGCATCGTCACCCGCAGCATCGAGTCGGCCCAGCGCAAGGTCGAGGCTCGCAATTTCGACATCCGCAAGCAGCTGCTCGAATACGACGACGTCGCCAACGACCAGCGCAAGGTGATCTACCAGCAGCGCAACGACATCATGGACGCCGCCAGCCTGCAGGCGCAGATCGCCTCCCTGCGCGAAGGCTGCTTCACCGACCTGGCGCGGCAGTATGTGCCGGCTGAAAGCGTCGAAGAACAGTGGGACGTGCCCGGGCTTGAGAACGTGCTGCGCGAGGAGTGGCAGATCGAACTCCCGCTGCGCCAGGAGCTGGAAGCCGCCACGGCCATCACTGATGAAGAAGTGGTCGAAAAGGTCATCGCGGCCGCCAATGCCGCCTTCGCCGACAAGGTTGAGAAAATCGGTGAAGAAAACTTCACGCAGTTCGAACGCGTGGTCCTGCTGCAAAGCATTGACAGCCATTGGCGTGAGCACCTGAGTGCCCTCGACTACCTGCGACAGGGCATCCACCTGCGCGGCTACGCCCAGAAGCAGCCCAAGCAGGAATACAAGCGCGAGGCCTTCGAGCTTTTCGGCCAGTTGCTCGACAGCGTGAAGAACGAAGTCACCAAGGTCTTGATGACGGTCAAGATCCAGTCGGGCGAACAGCTCGAGCAGGCGGCCGAGGAAATGGAGAACCGCGCCGAAAACATCGCCAACGTCACCTACACTGCGCCCACCGAAACCGGCGGCGTGGAAACGACGGTAGACGAGGAATCGCAGCGCCGCGCGCCGGCCGTGCCGGTCGGCGACATGCCCCGTGTCGGCCGCAACGACCCGTGCCCTTGCGGTTCGGGTAAAAAATACAAGAACTGCCACGGCCAGCTGAACTGAGCGCCTGCCCGAACAGAACGTTTTCCAAGCCCCACACTGGTTTTCCGGAGTCAACACATGCCCGTCAATCTGGTCGCCACGCCCGCCGCGGACCTCCACCCTGTTCCCGGCGTGCGCTGGGGTATCACCGAAGCGGGCATACGCAAAGCCAATCGCAAAGACCTTTCGGTGCTGTTGCTCGACGAGGGGGCGTCGGTGGGGGCCGTTTTCACCCAGAACCGCTTTTGCGCGGCGCCCGTGCAGATCTGCCGCGAACACCTCGCGAAGAACGGCGGCATGACGGCGGGCATACGCGCCATGGTCATCAACACCGGCAATGCCAATGCCGGAACCGGCGACGACGGCCTGAGCCGAGCGCACGCCACCTGCATCGCGCTGGCCCGCCTGCTGGATCTCGCGCCCGAACAGGTTTTGCCGTTTTCCACCGGCGTGATCATGGAGCCCTTGCCTAACGACCGCATCGCGGCGGGCCTGCCGGCCGCGCTGGCTGATGCGAAGGAAAACAACTGGGGCAATGCGGCTGAAGCCATCATGACCACCGACACGGTGGCAAAGGCTTTTTCCAAACGCATCAAGCTTTCGGGCGCCGAAGTCACTATCACCGGCATTAGCAAGGGCGCCGGCATGATACGGCCGAATATGGCCACCATGCTGGGTTTCATGGCGACCGACGCCTGCGTGGCCCAGCCGCTCATGGCGCAGCTGGCCCGGGAACTGGCGGAGGGCTCGTTCAACCGCGTGACGGTGGACGGCGACACCTCGACCAATGATTCCTTTGTGGTCGTGGCCAGCAATAAAGCCGCCCATGCGCCCGTGACCTCGCTAGACAGCGCCGACGGCCAGGCCTTGCGCGCAGCCATGATGGACATCGCCCGGCAACTGGCGCAGGCCATCGTGCGCGACGGCGAAGGCGCCACCAAGTTCATGACCATCCAGGTCGAGGGCGGCAAGGACGGCGAGGAATGCCGCAAGGTGGCTTACGCCATCGCCCATTCGCCGCTGGTGAAAACCGCGTTCTTCGCCAGCGATCCCAACCTGGGCCGCATTCTCGCGGCGGTCGGTTATGCGGGCATTGGGGACCTGGACCAGACGAAAATCGATTTGTACCTGGACGAAGTGCTGGTGGCCAAGAACGGCGGCCGGCACACCGGCTACGTCGAGGCTGACGGCCAGCGCGTGATGAAGCAAAGCGAGATCACGGTACGCGTGGTACTGGGCCGTGGCACGGCGGCCGACACCGTCTGGACCTGTGATTTCTCCTACGACTACGTCAAGATCAACGCCGATTACCGAAGCTGAGCCCGCATGAACGAGCAGTTTGAGCGCCTGATCGCCCGCGCCGAGTCCCTGATGGCGCGGATCGAGTCCGTGCTGCCGCAGCCCCTGGCCGCGCCGGACTGGAGCGCCTCGATCGCCTATCGCTACCGCAAGCGCAGTTCCGGCCACGGCTCGCTCGAGCCGGTGCGGCACATCGGCAACATGAGCCTCGGTGACCTCAAGGAAATCGAGGACCAGAAGGAAAAGATCACGCGCAACACCGAGCAGTTCGTGCTGGGCAAGCCCGCCAACAACGTGCTGCTGACGGGCGCGCGCGGCACCGGCAAGTCCTCGCTGATCAAGGCCTGCCTGAACGAGTATTCGTCACGCGGCCTGCGCCTGATTGAAGTTGACAAGGCCGACCTGATCGACCTGCCGGACATCGTCGACGTGGTGTCCGGCCTGCCTGAAAAATTCATCGTCTTTTGCGACGACCTGAGTTTTGAGGAAGGTGAGCCGGGCTACAAGGCGCTCAAGTCCATCCTGGATGGTTCTGTCGCGGCGGCCACGCCCAACGTGCTGATCTACGCGACCAGTAACCGGCGCCACCTGCTGCCTGAGTACATGACGGAGAACCTCACCTACACCCGCAGCGAAGACGGTGAAGTGCACCCTGGTGAAGTTGTCGAAGAGAAGATTTCCTTGTCCGAGCGCTTCGGCCTTTGGGTCAGCTTTTACCCTTTCAGCCAGGACGAATACCTGACCATCGTCGCGCAATGGCTCTCGTCTTTCGGCGTGGGCACGGATGCGATTGCGGCGGCAAAACCGGCTTCCCTGGTCTGGGCGCTGGAGCGCGGCTCGCGCAGCGGCCGCGTGGCCTACCAGTTTGCCCGCGACTATGCCGGCCGGGACAGCGCCAGCCGGCCCGTGGCGGCGTCGGCCATTGCCGCCTACGAGCGGCCGGGTGCTTCCGTCGCCGCATCGCCCGACGCGAGCGACCAGGCCCCGGACCATTCAACATGAGCGTGCTGGTCGCCGACGGTGAGCGGCCGCGTGAGGGCGGAGCGGACCGCAAGGTGGTCGATGTCGCGGTGGGCGTCCTGATCCGCCCCGATGGCGACTTCCTGCTGACATCCCGTCCTCCCGGCAAGGTCTACGAAGGCTACTGGGAATTTCCGGGCGGCAAGCTGGAGCAAGGCGAAAGCGTTGAAGCTGCGCTGCGCCGCGAACTGCAGGAAGAAATCGGCGTGACCATAGGTGCGGTCCATCCCTGGAAGGTCGAGATGGTCGACTACCCGCATGCGCTGGTGCGCCTGAATTTCTGCAAGGTGTTCGAGTGGACCGGTGAGCTGCAGATGCACGAGGGCCAGTCTTATGCCTGGCAATCGCTGCCTGTCAGCGTGGAACCGGTCTTGCCGGGCACAGTGCCGGTGCTGGCCTGGTTTGCCGAAGAACGGGGCTTTGCCGGCGCGACCTGCTGATCTGCCTTGCTTCCGCGCGTTGCCTCAGCCGGCAAACACCCAGTTCTTGCTTGCGCCCAGCACCGCGTCGGGGTAAGGCGATTTGCCGCGTGAGCCGTTGTAGCGACCCAGGCCCAGGAAGAGGTCACCGCGCTCCCTGTCCAGGTAGTGGCGCAGGATCACACAGCCGAAGCGCAGGTTGGTCTGCATGTGGAACAGCTTGCCGGGGTCACCGTCCCCGATCACGCGCGTCCAGAAGGGCATGACCTGCATGTAGCCGCGCGCGCCGACGTTGCTGACCGCGAACTTGCGGAAGTTGCTTTCGACCTGGATCAGGCCCAGCACCAGCGTGGTGTCCAATCCGGCGCGCTTGCTTTCATACCAGACGGTTTGCAAAAACTCCTTGCGGATCTGCCACTCGGGTTTTTTCTTCTTGAGGCGGTCGCTCATGGCGCCCAGCCAGCGCAGGTAGGTCAGGCGGCTTTCCGTGTCCTTGAACTCGGGCACGGGAGGCGCCTGGTTGGCGATGGCCGAGCTCAGCGCGGTGCGCACCGAATCGATCAAGGGCTCTTCGATCTGCGCGCCGGCATGCGCCTGCCGCGCCAGCAGCAGCGGGCTGCAGGCAATTGGCAAGGCCAGTAGGCAGCTTCGGCGGGAGAGCCCCTGCGCCTTGGCCGGGGCGGCACCGGATGCGGACATGGTCAATGAGCGCACGGAAACCATGGAAACGTCAAAGCGCCAGCTTTCCCTTGAGGAAGTCGAAGGCGCCGGCAACGTCTATCTTGCTGGAGGCCGCGTCGCGGCGGTGCTGGTATTCGAGTTGCCCGTCTTTCAGGCCGCGGTCGCCGATGGTCACGCGGTGCGGCACGCCTATCAGTTCCCAGTCGGCGAACATGGCACCGGGCCGCTCGCCACGGTCGTCCAGGATCACGTCCACACCGGCCGCGAGCAGCTCGCCATAAAGTTTGTTGGCGGCCGCTTCGACTTCGGGGAAGCGGTCGGGGCTGATGGGGCACAGCACCACGGTAAAGGGGGCAATGGCGTCGGGCCAGATGATGCCGCGCTCGTCGTGGTTTTGCTCGATGGCCGCGGCCGGCAGACGCGTGATGCCGATGCCGTAGCAACCCATCTCCATGAATTGCGGTTTGCCGTTTTCACCCAGGAAGGTGGCGTTCATGGCCCGGCTGTATTTGGTGCCGAGGTAGAACACATGGCCGACCTCGATGCCGCGCTCTATCACCAGCGCCCCCTTGCCGTCCGGCGATGGGTCGCCCGCCACCACATTGCGAATGTCGGCCACCCGTTCGGGCTCTGGCAGGTCACGGCCCCAGTTGACGCCCGTCATGTGGAAATCGGCCTCATTGGCGCCGCACACCCAGTCGGCCATGGCGGCGACTTCGCGGTCGACCACCAGCTTGACGGGTTTCTTCAAATTCAGCGGGCCGAGGTAGCCTGGCTTGCAACCAAAGTGGTCTTCAATCTCGGGCAGGGTCGCGAAGCGGAAATCAGCCAGGCCCGGCACCTTGCCGACCTTGACTTCGTTCATGTCGTGGTCGCCGCGCAGTAGCAGCAGCCAGACCTGCGACTTCACGGTCTTGCCCGTGTCGTCCAATTCGTCGGTGGCCATCACCAGCGACTTCACTGTGGTGTTCAGCGGGATGCCCAACAGTTCGGCCACGCCGGCGCAGGTGGCCTTGCCGGGGGTGGGTGTTTTGGCCATGGCCTGCGACGCCGGCTTGCGCGCGCCCTGGGGCGGCAGTGCCTCGGCTTTTTCCATGTTGGCGGCGTAATCGCTGCCGGGGCAGTAGACGATGGCGTCTTCGCCAGTGGCGGCAATCACCTGGAATTCTTCGCTGAGGTCACCGCCTATGGCACCGCTGTCGGCGGCGACTGCGCGGTAGGTGAGGCCGAAGCGGTCGAAGATCTTGCGGTAGGCGGCCGCCATGACCTGGTAGCTGGCTTTGGCACCGGCCTGGTCGCGGTCGAAACTGTAGGCATCCTTCATGATGAACTCGCGCCCGCGCATCAAGCCGAAGCGGGGGCGGCGCTCGTCGCGGAACTTGGTCTGGATCTGGTACAGGTTCTTCGGCAGCTGCTTGTAGCTCTTGATGTCCTGGCGCATCACGTCGGTGACGACTTCTTCGCTGGTCGGCTGGACGATGAAGTCGCGGCCGTGGCGGTCCTTGATGCGCAGCAGCTCGGGGCCCATTTTTTCAAAGCGGCCGGTCTCCTGCCAGAGTTCGGCCGGCTGGATCACCGGCATGGTCATCTCCACGGCGCCGGCGCGGTTCATTTCCTCGCGCACGATGGCTTCGACCTTGCGGATCACGCGCAGGCCCATGGGCATGTAGTTGTAAACGCCGGCCCCCAGTTTCTTGATCATGCCGGCCCGCATCATGAGCTGGTGGCTGACGACTTCCGCGTCGGCAGGGGCTTCCTTGAGGGTGGAAATGAAGAACTGGGAGGCTTTCATGGGCGGTTTTCGGGGATTCCGGGTGGGAAAATTGGGGAAAAGGTGCTGCAGCCCGCCGTGCGCTTGGCGCTGGGGCCTTCGCTGTGCATAATGGACTCAGTTTAAAAAATTTGAGGTTTGATTATGCTTGACCGGGACGGCTTTAGGCCCAACGTCGGCATCATCTTGCTCAACCAGAGAAGTCAGGTATTTTGGGGCAAACGTATCCGTACCCACTCGTGGCAATTTCCGCAGGGTGGCATTGATCGGGGCGAAAATCCCGAGCAGGCCATGTACCGCGAGTTGCATGAAGAAGTGGGGCTGTTGCCGCAGCATGTGAATGTGCTGGCCCGAACCCGAGACTGGTTGCGCTATGAGGTGCCTGACCGGTTCATCCGCCGCGATGCGCGCGGACATTACAAAGGCCAGAAACAAATCTGGTTTCTCCTTCAGCTGGTCGGCCACGACTGGGACCTGAACCTGCGCGCCACCGACCATCCCGAGTTCGATGCCTGGCGCTGGAACGACTACTGGGTGCCGCTGGACGTGGTGGTCGAGTTCAAGCGCGGTGTTTATGAGATGGCGCTGACCGAGCTTTCAAGGTTTGTTCCGCGCGTGGACAACCGGGCCGAACCGCGCCCGGACCATCGCAATCGCTACCTGCGCGGTGGCCTGCACCAGCGCGACCACGCGGGCACGCCCGGTGAGGCCGGATTCCATGCCGCGGGCGAGTCTTTTCACGCCCAGATCAGGCCGGGTGCCTCTTTTGAATTGCCGCCCGGCGCCACCTTTGAACCCGATCCGCAAACCAGCCTGGGCGCGGATCCCACTATCCCAAAACCATGAAATTCACATCGGCCTTTCTGGCCTCGCTCTTCCTGGCGGTGCTTGGCGTCCCGGGCTTGGCACAAGCCCAGGCGTACGTGCTGGAAGATCCCGCCGACTGGAAGGAAATCGAGACACCGCCGCCACCGGCGTTTGACGTCAAGAAGCTGATCACGTTCGAGGTCTCGCCCAATTCCCAGCTGGTGTACGGCGTGGACCCGGCCGCCCTCAGCATTTCCCCAAAGGATGGGGTCGTGCGCTATGTCATGGTGGCGTCCAATGCCAGCGGCGCCCGCAATGTGATGTATGAAGGCATACGCTGCTCAACCGGCGAATTCAAAACCTATGCGCGCCAATCAGCGGACGGGAAATGGACGCACGTTAGCAATCCGGAGTGGCGTTCGCTGTTTGAAAACATGCCGTCCAAGCATGCCTTGCGCTTTGCCCGGGCCGGTGCCTGCGACAGCGCCGCGCCCGCGACCTCGGTCGATGTGCTGGTCAGGCGCTTGAAAAACCCGAACTACCGGATGGCCGATTAATATCGGCCGACTTGCCGATCACCCACGCAGAGCTAGCGGGTCAATACGAGGTTGGTGCGGTGGACCATTTCGGGCTCACCCGTGTAGCCCAGCAGTTTCTCGAATTCCGAGGATGCCTTGCGGCAGATCAGCCGGGCTTCGGCGCTGGAATAGTTGGCCAGGCCGCGCGCGATCTCCGTCCCCTCGGGACTTCGGATGGCGATGACGTCGCCACGCGAAAAATCGCCCTGAACAGCCGTCATGCCGATGGGCAGCAGGCTTTTTCCCTCGCCTTGCACCTTGACCACCGCACCCGCGTCCACCGTGACCGAGCCGCGCATCTGCAGGTGATCGGCCATCCATTGCTTGCGTGCCTGCATCTTCTGGGTCTGCGCCACGAGCAGTGTGCCTATGGGCTCGCCCTGCGTCAGCCGTATCAGCGCCTGCGGTTCGCGGCCCCAGGCGATCACGGTTGACGCGCCCGATCCCGCGGCGCGCTTGGCGGCCAGGATTTTGGTGATCATGCCGCCTTTGCCGATGCTGGATCCAGCGCCCCCTGCCATGGCTTCCAGCGCCGGGTCGCCGGCTTTGGCTTCGTGTACAAACTGCGCCGCCGGGTCCTTGCGCGGGTCGGCGGTGTACAAGCCTTTCTGGTCTGTGAGGATGACCAGCGCATCGGCCTCCACCAGGTTGGCGACCAGCGCACCCAGCGTGTCGTTGTCGCCGAACTTGATCTCGTCGTTGACCACCGTGTCGTTTTCGTTGATGACGGGGACGACGCCGAGCTGCAGCAGGGCCAGCAGGGTGGAGCGGGCGTTGATGTAGCGTTCGCGATCGGCCAGGTCGGCGTGTGTGAGCAGGACCTGGGCGCTGCCGATGCCGTTTTCACGCAGCTTGGTTTCGTAGACCTGGACCAGGCCCATCTGGCCTACCGCGGCGGCGGCTTGCAGCTCATGGATGGCCCTGGGGCGCGCGCTCCAGTTCAGGCGCTTCATGCCTTCGGCAATGGCGCCGCTGCTCACCATGATCACCTCGCGCCCGTCCTTGACGAGAGCCGCCAGCTGTTCGCACCACAGGCCGATGGCGGTTGCATCCAGCCCGCGGCCCTCGTTGGTGACCAGGCTGGAACCCACCTTGACCACAATGCGTCTGGCGTTGCGCAGGATGGAGGAGCCTGGTTTGTCTTGCATGTTCAGTACTTCTCAGGCTGCGTTCCCGTCAACACGGCATCGGCAGCGGTTGTTTGTGGAGTGGGGCAGATGCAGCCCTGCATCTTCCTGCGGCTGGGGTGCCGGAAACAAGAATGTCAGGACGGTTCCGGCGATTCAGGGGGCAGCGGGGCGAAGCGCGGGTCGATTTCTTCCACCGGCTGCTCGCTTTTTTGCACCTGCTTGACGTGCTGGTAGATCGTCTTGATCAGGTGCTCGCAGCCCTCGCGCGTCAGCGCTGAAATCTCGAACACCGGGCCCTTGAATTTGAAACGCTTGACGAAGTCCTTGACGATGGCCGCGCGCTTGTCGTTGTCCACCATATCGAGCTTGTTCAGAACCAGCCAGCGCGGTTTTTCATAGAGCGATTCATCGTATTTCTTGAGCTCTCCTACGATGGCCTTGGCCTGTGCCACCGGGTCCACACCTTCGTCGAAGGGAGCCAGGTCCACGATGTGCAGCAGCAGGCGGGTACGCTGCAGGTGTCGCAGGAAAAGATGGCCCAGGCCGGCGCCTTCGGAAGCGCCCTCGATCAGGCCGGGCAGGTCGGCCACTACAAAACTTTGTTCGGGGCCGACCCGCACCACGCCTAGGTTGGGGTGAAGCGTGGTGAAGGGGTAGTCGGCAATGCGAGGGCGGGCGTTGGAAACCGCCGATATAAAGGTGGATTTGCCGGCGTTGGGCATCCCCAGCAGTCCGACGTCGGCCAGCACCTTGAGCTCCAGCTTGAGGCTTTTGCGCTCACCGGGCCATCCCGGCGTTTTGCTGCGGGGCGCGCGATTGGTCGAGCTTTTGAAGCGCAGATTGCCGAAACCGCCGTCGCCACCCTTGGCGATCAGCACCTGCTCGCCAGGCACCAGCAGCTCAAAAAGGACTTCACCGGTTTCGGCATCGGTCAGGATGGTGCCCACAGGCATCTTGAGGATGACGTCGTCGCCCTTGGCGCCAAACATGTCCGAGCCCATGCCGTGCTGGCCGTTGCGGGCATCGTGGCGACGCGAAAAGCGGAAATCCACCAGCGTGTTCAGGTTGATGTCCGCGACCGCGTACACATGCCCGCCGCGCCCGCCGTCACCGCCGTTGGGGCCGCCGAACTCTTTGTACTTTTCATGGCTGAAGGAGACGCAGCCACTCCCGCCATCGCCTGCGGCAATGTCAATAAAGGCTTCGTCAACGAATTTCATGATGGAGTGCTGCGGTTAAACCAGGGGCGATGGGAGCCGAAGATCAAGTTTACAAACAAAAAAGCCCCGACAGGTCGGGGCTTCGTTTCAGTCGAAGTGACTTATCGAAGTGATCAGCTTACGCCGGCGTCACATTCACGGTGTGCTTGTTCAGCGCACCTTTGACGGAAAACGAGACCGAGCCGTCAACCAGCGCAAACAGCGTGTGGTCTTTGCCGATGCCGACATTGACGCCTGGGTGGAACTTGGTGCCGCGCTGGCGCACGATGATGCTGCCTGCGTTGATGACTTCGCCGCCAAATTTCTTGACGCCAAGCATTTTGGGCTGTGAATCACGGCCGTTTCGCGTAGAGCCGCCGCCTTTTTTCTGTGCCATTTTTCGTTACTCCTGGTACGTCCCTGCTTAACCGGCGATGACGCCGATTTGCAGTTCCGTGTAGTTTTGCCGGTGGCCCTGGCGCTTTTGGTAGTGCTTGCGACGGCGCATTTTGAAAATGCGAACCTTGTCGTGCCTACCTTGCGAAAGGACTGTGACTGTAACAGTAGCGCCGGACACCAAGGGCGTACCAACCGTGATTGTGCTGCCGGTGCCGACAGCCAATACCTGGTCAATAACGATCTCTTGGCCTACGTCCGCAGCAATCTGTTCTACTTTAATTTTTTCTCCAGTAGCAACCTTGTATTGTTTGCCACCGGTTTTTATGACCGCGTACATGTAAGACCTCGTAAATTGAGTTCTGCAGACGGATTTCCGCAGAGCCCAATATTCTAGCATGGCAGCCCGAAATTGACCAGACGGGCTGTTTCGGGGCTTTTGGGCGCCGGTTTCCGGAGCCGGCCGGGCCTGGGCGGGCGGGACGGCTTCCTATAATTGGGCCACATTTAACGTCTGGATTGCCTTTTGTCTGCCAACTCCTCTAGCACCGCCGCAGCCCTCGCCCTGATTGCCGACGACATGCGCGGGATGGACGCGGTGATCGAGCGCCGCCTGAAGTCCGAAGTGCCCCTGGTCAGCCAGGTCTCGGGCTACATCGTGGCGGCCGGCGGGAAACGGTTGCGCCCAGCCCTTTTATTGCTGATGTGCGGCGCCCTCGGGTACCGCGGTGACCAGCGTTACAACCTCGCGGCCGTCGTGGAGTTCATTCACACCGCGACCTTGCTGCATGACGACGTCGTGGACGAGTCCACCTTGCGCCGCGGCCGTGCCACCGCCAACGAGGCCTTCGGCAACCCCGCGAGCGTGCTGGTCGGCGACTTCCTGTATTCCCGGGCCTTCCAGATGATGGTGGAGGCAGGGGACATGCGCATCATGCAAACCCTGGCCGAAGCCACCAATGTGATTGCCGAAGGGGAGGTGCTGCAGCTCATGAATATGCACGACGCGGCACTGTCCGAAGAAGGCTATCTCAGGGTAATTCGCTCCAAGACGGCCAAGCTGTTTGAAGCAAGCGCTCGCTTGGCGGCCTTGCTGGCGCAGTCGCCGCCGGCCGTCGAGGAGAGCTGCGCGGACTACGGGCAGGCGCTGGGCACGGCATTCCAGGTGATCGACGACGTGCTCGATTACGACGGGGACGTCTCGGAAATGGGGAAAAACCTTGGGGATGACCTGCGGGAAGGCAAGGCAACCCTTCCTTTGATCATCGCGATGCAGCGCGGCAGCGAGGCCGAGCGATCCACCATCCGGCAGGCCATTGAAACCGGCGGGACCGACCAGATGACGCGGATCATCGAGATCGTGCACCAGACAGGCGCATTGCGGGCAACCCGCGATGCCGCCGCCGTGGAGGCTCAGCGCGCGCTGAATGCCTTGCGGATCTTGCCGCAAAACATTTACAGTAATGCCTTGACGCAACTGGCTTCCCAATTGCTGGAGAGGCGTTCCTGACGGGTTGTGTGACGGCGGGGTGTAGCTTAGCCTGGTAGAGCGCTACGTTCGGGACGTAGAGGCCGGAGGTTCGAATCCTCTCACCCCGACCAGGCCCGGTTTTTTTCTTAAGTGTGCGTTTCTTCGCATACTTCCAACGCTACCCGGGGGGTGGGGGCGTTTTCGATTTACACCCGGGAATCTATAGGCGATGATACCTATTTGAGCTAAACCCCAGAACCATGGCCGCTGTCGACACCGCAATCAACCAACCGCCTTCCATGGCCCTGCCCGGCCTGGGACGGGCCTTGGTGGTGGCGGGGAAACTGGGTCAAAAGGCC
Organism: Polaromonas sp. P1_H6; assembly: GCF_056405195.1. Taxonomy (NCBI): domain Bacteria; kingdom Pseudomonadati; phylum Pseudomonadota; class Betaproteobacteria; order Burkholderiales; family Comamonadaceae; genus Polaromonas; species Polaromonas sp. P1_H6. The sequence goes on along the minus strand of NZ_JBFUCN010000004.1, from coordinate 111,702 downwards.
GCCGAAGACATTTTCCGCAAGGCCCAAAGCGGGCGAACCAGCTTTATTGCCGAGCTGACCGGGTCCGGTGCGGTATCCGCGTTCGACCTGGCCCATACCATGTCCACGGCATTTGCCGCGCCCTTGCTGGACCTGGAGGCCATTGACGCCCAGCGTCTGCCCAAGGGCCTGCTTGACCCCAAGATCTGTACAACTTACCGTATTGTTGTCCTGAGCAAGCGGAACAACCGCCTGATCGTGGCGACGGCGGACCCCTCCGACCAGGAGGCGGCAGAAAAAATCAAGTTCTCCACCCAGATGGGCGTGGACTGGGTGATTGCCGAATACGACAAGCTTTCCAAGCTGGTGGAGGTTTCCAATACCTCCGCGTCCGAGGCAATGGAAAGCATCATCGGCGACGATTTCGAGTTTGACGAGTCCAGCGCCGACGCGACGGCCGAGGACAGCGAAGCGAGCGTCTCTGAGGTCGAGGACGCGCCGGTCGTCAAATTCCTCCAGAAAATGCTGCTCGATGCTTTCAGCATGCGGGCTTCCGATCTGCACTTTGAACCATTCGAGCACACCTACCGCGTGCGTTTCCGGGTTGACGGCGAATTACGCGAAATCGCCTCGCCGCCAGTGGCCATCAAGGAAAAACTGGCCGCCCGCATCAAGGTCATTTCCAAACTCGACATCTCCGAAAAGCGCGTGCCGCAAGACGGCAAAATGAAGCTCAAGATCGGCCCGGACCGGGTCATCGACTTCCGGGTCAGCACCTTGCCCACCATGTATGGCGAAAAAATCGTCATTCGTATCCTGGACCCGAGCAGCGCCAAGCTCGGCATTGACGCCCTCGGCTATGAGGCCGTTGAAAAAGAGCGTTTGATGGCCGCCATCCAGCGGCCGTACGGCATGGTGCTCGTGACCGGGCCTACCGGCTCGGGCAAGACCGTGTCCCTGTATACCTGCCTGAACATCCTTAACAAGCCGGGCGTCAACATCGCGACGGCCGAAGACCCTGCTGAAATCACCTTGCCGGGCGTGAACCAGGTCAGCATGAATGACAAGGCCGGCATGACTTTTTCGGTCGCGCTCAAAGCCTTCCTGCGGCAGGATCCAGACATCATCATGGTCGGTGAGATTCGTGACCTCGAAACCGCCGATATCGCGATCAAGGCCGCGCAGACCGGCCACATGGTCATGTCGACCCTGCACACCAACGATGCGCCGACCACACTGACGCGTATGCGCAACATGGGCATTGCGCCTTTCAACATCGCTTCCAGCGTGATCCTGATCACCGCCCAGCGGTTGGCCAGGCGGCTGTGCCCCAATTGCAAAGCCCCAGCGGATATCCCGCGCGAGACCCTGCTGGATGCGGGTTTCAAGGAAGAAGATGTGGACGGTTCCTGGACCCCTTACCGTCCGGTGGGTTGCTCCATGTGTACGAATGGTTACAAAGGCCGCGTCGGTGTTTATCAGGTTATGCCCATTTCAGAGGAGATTCAGCGTATCGTCCTTCGCGACGGCAGCGCCCTGGAAATCGCGGCCCAGGCGGAGTTGGAGGGAGTCAAAAGCTTGCGCGTGTCGGGGTTGTCCAAGGTCAAGCTCGGCATGACTTCGCTGGAAGAGATTCTGGGCTGCACCAATGTTTAAGCAGTCGCGTTCAATTGCCGTCACCTGGCGGCATGAGCGTGGCGACAAGGCGGTCTGAGACTGTCGATACAACGAGAAAGCATCATGGCAACTGCAGTATCCAAGGGCATCAAGGAATTTGTTTTCGAGTGGGAGGGCAAGGACCGGGGCGGCAAGCAGGTTCGCGGTGAGATCCGCGCCGCCGGCGAGAACCAGGTCAAGTCTTCGTTGCGCCGCCAAGGCGTCCTGCCCACCAAAATCAAGAAGCGCAAGATGCGCTCGGGCAAATCGATCAAGCCCAAGGATATTGCGATCTTCACCCGCCAGCTGGCCACCATGATGAAGGCCGGCGTACCGCTGCTACAGGCTTTCGACATCGTGGGACGCGGCAATCCCAATGCCAGCGTGACCAAGCTGCTCAACGACGTGCGCACTGACGTTGAGACCGGTACCTCGCTGAGCGCGGCGTTTCGCAAATTCCCGATGTATTTCAATGCGCTCTACTGCAACCTGGTTGAGGCCGGCGAGGCCGCCGGTATCCTGGAGTCGCTGCTGGACCGCCTGGCGACCTACATGGAGAAGACCGAAGCCATCAAGTCCAAGATCAAGTCGGCCCTGATGTACCCGATTTCGGTGGTGGTGGTGGCCTTTGTAGTGGTCGCCGTGATCATGATTTTTGTGATCCCGTCGTTCAAAAACGTGTTTTCCTCATTCGGCGCCGATTTGCCGGCGCCCACGCTGATCGTCATTGCGATGAGCGAGTTTTTTGTGGCCTATTGGTGGCTGATTTTCGGCGGCATAGGCGGCGGGCTCTACTTCTTCTTCCAGGCCTGGAAGCGCAACGAGAAAATGCAGAAGTTCATGGACAGGGCTTTGCTCAAGGTGCCGGTGTTCGGCGCACTGATCGAAAAATCCTGTATCGCCCGTTGGACCCGCACGCTCGCCACGATGTTCGCCGCAGGCGTGCCGCTGGTCGAGGCGCTGGATTCCGTCGGTGGCGCTTCCGGCAATTCGCTGTATGCCGATGCCACCGAGAAAATCCAGCAGGAGGTTTCCACGGGTACCAGCCTGACGGCAGCCATGACCAATGCCAACCTGTTCCCCTCCATGGTGCTGCAGATGTGCGCGATCGGCGAGGAGTCTGGCTCCATCGACCACATGCTTGGCAAGGCGGCCGACTTTTATGAAGCGGAAGTCGATGAAATGGTGGCCGGCCTTTCCAGCCTGATGGAACCCATCATCATCGTGTTCCTGGGCACGCTGATCGGCGGGATCGTGGTCTCCATGTACCTGCCTATTTTCAAGCTGGGCCAAGTCGTTTGATGGGGACCGGTCTGGGGCCGGCATTCGATGGGTTGCTGGCCGGTTTCATGGGCCTGCTCATCGGCAGTTTCCTTAACGTTGTTATTTACCGCCTGCCCAAGGTCATGGAGCGGCAGTGGGCGCAGGAATGCGCCGAGCTGACCGGAACTGCACAGGAACCCACCGAAAAATTCAACTTGCTGGTACCGCGTTCGCGCTGCTCCAGCTGCGGCCACGTCATACGCTGGTATGAAAACATTCCGGTGGCCAGCTACCTGTTTCTCCGGGGCAAATGTTCTGTGTGCGGCACGCCCTACGGCCTGCGTTATCCGATGGTCGAAGCGGTGACAGGGGCCCTGTTCTTCTTTTGTGCATGGCGCTGGGGCTTGTCGCTGACCGCGCTGGCCTGGTGTGGTTTTTCCGCGGCGCTTCTGGCTCTGGCGGTGATCGACTGGGACACGACCCTGCTGCCGGACGACATCACCTTGCCCTTGCTATGGGCCGGCCTGATTGTTGCCGCCCTCCAGTGGAATCCCCCGGTCAGCCTGGGGACGGCCTTGTGGGGCGCAGTCGCCGGCTACCTTTCCCTCTGGCTGGTGTATTGGGCGTTCAAACTGGTGACCGGCAAAGAGGGCATGGGCTATGGCGACTTCAAGCTTTTCGCCGCGCTCGGCGCCTGGTTCGGTTGGCCTGCGCTGGTGCCCATGATCCTGATGGCTTCCGTGATCGGTGCCGCCGTCGGTATCGCGATGAAGTTCTCCAGCGGATTGCGTGAAGGCGGCTACGTGCCCTTCGGTCCTTTCCTGGCCGGGGCGGGCTTCACTGCCATGGTCTTCGGGCCTCAATCCATCCTGCGGTTTATCGGCCTGTGAAGCCATGCGCCGTGCAGCTTTGCGCATTGGACTGACGGGCGGCATAGGCAGCGGGAAAAGCACGGTCGCCCGCACCCTGGTGGCTTGCGGCGCGGCGCTGGTGGATGCCGATGCGATCTCCCGTGCGGTCACGGCGGCAGGCGGCGCCGCCGTGAAGGAGATTGCCGCGCAGTTCGGCGGCCAGATGATCACCGCCGACGGCGCCATGGACCGGGACCGGATGCGCCAACTGGCCTTTGACGACCCCTCCGCCAGGCGGCGGCTGGAGTTCATTGTTCATCCCCTGGTCAGCCGCGAGACCTTGCTGCAATACGAGCAGGCCGCCGCTGCCGGTTGTGCCTGTGTGGTGTTTGATGTGCCCCTGCTGGTGGAATCGGGGCGCTGGCGGCAGCAACTGGACCAGGTGCTGGTCGTGGACTGCGGCGAGGCCACGCAGCTCAGCCGGGTCATGGCCCGCAACGGCTGGCCCCGGGAGGCGGTGGAGAAAGTCATGGCCGGACAGGCCAGCCGCGCACAGCGCCTGTCGGCCGCCGATATATGCCTGCACAATGATGGTTTGCCGCTGGAGGCCCTGGATGCCGAGGTGCGGCGGCTTGCCGCGCGCTTCGGGCTATGATGCGCAAACAAACCTCCTCATTGAAGCCGACGAAAATATAGCGCTGTGATCCTTTACGAGTATCCTTTTCACGAACGCATACGCACGTATTTGCGACTTGAACACCTGTTCCGCCGCCTTGGTGAACTGGTGGAGCGGGAGAGCCCGACGGATCATCACTACGCCATCACGACGATTTTTGAAATCATGGACGTGGGCGCGCGGGCCGACCTCAAGACCGACGTCCTCAAGGACCTTGAGAAACAGAAACACGTCCTCAACGGCTACCGCGGTAACCCTGCCATTTCGGAGGCCGTCCTGGACGAGGTGACCGGCCAGCTCGAAAGCTGCTTTTCCGCCCTGAACAGCCTGCCCGGAAAGGCCGGCCAGTCGCTGACCGAAAACGACTGGCTGATGAGCATCCGCAGCCGCGTCGGCATCCCGGGCGGAACCTGCGAGTTTGACCTGCCGGCCTACTATGCCTGGCAGCACCTGCAGACGGGCGTGCGCAAGCAGGACTTGCAGCGCTGGATCACCCCCCTGGTTCCGCTCGCAGAGTCCATACGCGTGCTGTTGACCTTGTTGCGAGACTCTGGCGCGCCGCAAAAAGTGGTGGCGCCGGCCGGCCAATACCAGCAGACGCTGCCGCAAGGACGCACTTTCCAGCTTTTGCGCCTCCGCATAGACCCCGCCCTGGGGCTGATTCCTGAAATCAGCGGCAACCGGTTGATCGTTTCGGTGCGCCTCATGCGCCACGGCGAAGACGACCGGCTGCATGCCAGCACCGACGATTCGGCGTTTGAGTTGACCCTCTGTTCCTGATCCGCGGGCTCGCCAACCACCGGCCTCCTTTCCGATTGATCCCCCAGACTTGTCCTGAAACATGCCTGTGACGAAAAAAGACTCCCCACCCGTCAAGCTGGTCGTGTGCCCGGGCTGCGGCGGCGAAAGCGTTTACGCGCCCAGCAACCCTTTTCGCCCTTTTTGCAGCGAGCGCTGCAAAAACATCGACCTGGGCGCCTGGGCCAGCGAAGGCTTCCGCCTGCCGGCGGACACGCCGCCCGACGACGAGGTTTTCGGCGATCCCAAGCTGCAATAGAATTTGCCGAGGCGCGCGGTGTCAGCCGCGTTTGATAAAAGCAAAAAAGAGAGGGAGCGAAAAATGAACATCAAGTCTTTGATGAGACCCGTCCTGGCCGCGCTCATGGCGGCCGCTTTGGCGGCAAGCCATGCCCAGGCGCAGACCCAGCCGGCACCGGAGGGCGAGAAGCCCGCCAAGTCCAAATCCAAAAAAGCCGCCAAATCTGGCAGTAAAGCCAAATTCATCCCGGGCTCCGGTGAAACGGTCGCCCAGCGCACCGCCCGCCTCAAGCGTGAATGCAAGGGTGCCGTGGATGCGGGCGCCTGCTCCGGCTACACGCGCTGACCGGTATTTGAAGAGGGCGGGCCGGCGGATAGTACCGCTGGTATCGCGCCTTGGCCGCCGGGCCGCTCAGGCGGCGGGTGTGCCCAGCACCTGCTGGAGTTCGCCGCTCTGGTACATCTCCATCATGATGTCCGAGCCGCCGATGAATTCACCCTTCACATACAGCTGGGGGATGGTGGGCCAGTTGCTGAATTCCTTGATGCCGTGGCGGATTTCCTCGTCTTCCAGCACGTTCACGGTGGCGGGCTTGTTCACGCCGCAGGCCTTCAGGACCTGGATGGCGCGGCCGGAGAAACCGCACATGGGAAACTGGGCCGTGCCTTTCATGAAAAGGACCACGTCGCTGGATTTGACGATTTCGGCGATGCGTTGCTGGGTGGGGTCTATGGTGCTCATGGTGAAATCCTTTGCAAATCCGTGGGGGTAGGGGCTTGGGCCCCGCGCCAGCCCGGTATCAGGGCAGGCGACTTCAATTAGATGGAATCTGGGAAGCAGAATTCAACAGGCCGATTATCCCGCCGTTTCGCATCCCGCGTGGCGGCCTCACTCGCCCACCCATAGCCCGCCCGAGCAGCGCGCAATGCCGGCCAAGTCCAGCTGGCTCTGGACTTGCGCAAAGCCTGCCTGGGCCAGCAGATTGCACACCGCCTCGGCCTGGTCGTAGCCATGCTCCAGCAGCAGCCAGCCGCCCGGCAGAAGGTGGCCGGGCGCCTGCCGCACGATTTCGCGGATATCGTCCAGCCCGTCGGTGCCGGCGGCCAGGGCGGACAGGGGCTCATAGGCCAAGTCCTCCAGATGATGATCAGCGCTGGCGATATAAGGCGGGTTGCTGACGATCAGGTGAAAGTGTCCGCTAACTTCCTCTAGCCAGTGGCTCTGGAGGAAATCCAGACCCAGCCCGAGGCGGGAGGCGTTACCCCGGGCCACCTCCAGCGCCCCCGCGCTCGCGTCCACGGCCACGACATTGGCCTGGCGGCCTTCTGTTTGCAGGCTGTGCGCGATGGCCAGCGCAATCGCACCGCTGCCGGTACCCAGGTCCAGCACCGTCGGCACCGGCGGCATGTCGAGGGCCTGCAGCCGCTCAAGCGCCCAGCCCACCAAGGTTTCAGTGTCGGGCCTCGGCACCAGCACGCGGGCGTCCACCTGAAGCGTGAGACCGAAAAACTCCTTGTAGCCGACGATGTAAGCCAGGGGCTCCCCGGCGATCCGGCGCAGGCACATGGCCCGGAAGTCTTCAGCGGCCCGGTCCGGCAGGACATCGGTGTCATGCGCCAGCAGCCAGGCCCGCGCGTCGCCGGGCCTGCCCAGCGCATACAGCAGCAGCAGCTGGGCGTCCAGCCGATCCAGCCCTTGGGACTGGGCGGCGGCCAGGGCTTGCGCGCAGTTTGGCGGGTTCACGGCGAACGCCTCAAAGCCCGCTGTTAGCGGTTTCCAGCTCGGCGAGCTGCTCGGCGCCGCGCGCCACCTGCAGCGCGGTGATCACGTCGCCCAGGTCGCCTTCCATGATGGTCAGCAGCTTGTACAGCGTGAGGTTGATGCGGTGGTCGGTCAGCCGGCCCTGCGGGAAGTTGTAGGTGCGGATGCGGTCGCTGCGGTCACCCGTGCCGACCAGGCCCTTGCGCAGGGCCGCGTCCTTGGCGGCGCGCTCGGCACGGTCTTTTTCATGGATGCGGGCGGTCAGCACCTTGAGCGCCTGGGCCTTGTTGCTGTGCTGGCTGCGCCCTTCCTGGCATTCGGCGACGATACCGGTCGGGATGTGCGTGATGCGCACGGCCGAGTCGGTCTTGTTGATGTGCTGGCCACCGGCGCCACTGGCGCGGTAAGTGTCTATACGCAGGTCGGCCGGGTTGATCTGGATGGCCACCGCCTCGTCAGGCTCCGGCATCACGGCCACGGTACAGGCGCTGGTGTGGATGCGGCCCTGGGTTTCGGTGGCCGGCACGCGCTGCACGCGATGGCCGCCCGACTCGAACCGCAGCTTGCCGTAGACACCTACGCCCATGGCATCGGCGGCGCCCTCGATGCGCAGCACCACCTCCTTGTAGCCACCCAGCTCGCTCGGCGACTCGCTGATGATCTCGACCTGCCAGCGGTTGCGCTCGGCAAAACGGGTGTACAGGCGGAACAGGTCGCCGGCGAACAGCGCCGACTCATCGCCACCGGTGCCGGCGCGGATTTCGACAAAGGCCGGGCGCAGGTCGTCAGGGTCCTTGGGGATCAGCATCAGCTGCAGCGCTTCGTCGATGGCTGCGATGTCGGCCTTGGCCGCGTCAATCTCTTCCTCGGCCATGGCGGCCATCTCGGGGTCGTCTTTCGCGTCGGCCAGCATGCTTTCGGCACCGGCCAGGTCGGCCTCGCGGCCGGTCAGCCGCGTGTACTGCTCGGCGATCACACTGGCTTCTGCGTGCTCCCGGGTCAGGGCACGAAAACGGTCCAGGTCGCTGACCACGTCGCTGGCGGACAGCAAGGCGTCCAGTTCGTGCAGCCTCAGAAGCTGGCGGTCCAGGGTTTGGCGAAGAAAGGGTTTCATGGGAATGGAGGCCGGAAAAGCCGAAAAGGGTGCCGCAAGGCCGTCAACAAGGGCGCCGGCTGACGCCGGCAGGGGAGGTCAGCGCTGTGGCGGGCGCTAACGCTCTTTGTCGTCGGGCTTGATCTTGGGCAGCTGGCCGCGCAAAAACAGCCGAGAGACAGCCTGCGCCGTGGCTTCGCGGCTACTGGCGTCGCCGGCATGCAACTCGGCCAGGGTGCCGTGCAGCATCTTCTGGGTCAGGCCGCGGGTCAGTGCATCCAGCACGGTGTCTATGGGTTCGCCTCGGGCGAGCAACTTCTTGGCCCGGACGATTTCGGCGGCGCGCCATTCGTCGGTCTGCGCATTGAGCTGCTGGATCAGCGGCACGCTGCGGCGCTGGCCCAGCCAGTGCATGAAGTTCTGCACGCCGGCGTCGATGATAACTTCGGCCTGGGCCACGGCGGCCTTGCGGCTGTCCTTGCCGGTCTGCACCACGTGCGCCAGGTCGTCCACCGTGTAGAGGTAGATGTCGGGCAGGGCCTTGACTTCGGGTTCGATGTCGCGCGGCACGGCCAGGTCGACCATGAACATGGGGCGATGCTTGCGCAGCTTGACGGCGCGCTCGACGGCACCCAGGCCGATGATGGGCAGCGTGCTGGCGGTGCAGCTGATCACCGCGTCGAATTCGTGCAGGCGGCTGGGCAGGTCGGCCAGGCGCATGACTTCCGCGCCGAAGCGGCCGGCCAGCTTTTCGCCGCGCTCCAGCGTGCGGTTGGCAATCGCCATGGCTTTCGGGTTTTTGGCGGCGAAGTGAGTGGCCGCCAGGTCAATCATCTCGCCGGCGCCGACAAACAGCACCTTGATATCGCTGAGGTTCTCAAACAGCTGGCCGGCCAGGCGCACGCTGGCCGCCGCCATGCTGATGCTGTGCGCGCCGATTTCGGTGCTGCTGCGCACCTCCTTGGCCACGGCAAAGGAGCGCTGGAACAGCTGGTGCAGCGTGGTGCCCATGGCGCCGGCGTCTTCGGCGGCGCGCACCGCGTCTTTCATTTGCCCCAGGATCTGCGGTTCGCCCAGCACCATGGAGTCGAGGCCGCTGGCCACGCGAAAGGCGTGGCGGGCGACCTGGTCGCCCTGCAGCGTGTAGGCATGCGAGCGCAGCAGGGCGGGCGAAACGCCGCCGTTGTGCGCCAGCCACTCCAGGGTGTGGTCCAGGTCCGTGTTGTCGCCGGCGCAGTAGATTTCGGTGCGGTTGCAGGTGGAGAGCAGCGTCGCCTCAGGCTGGCGCGCCAGCGAGGCACGCAGGCCGCGCAAAGTGGGCTCGACCTGGTCCAGGGCGTAGGCAAAGCGCCCGCGCAAATCGAGCGGTGCGGTGTTATGGTTTAGCCCAAGGGCCCAGACTGACATCCTCCGATTATAAAATTGAAGCGGCCGGCCCGGCTGGAAGCCCTGACAATCGCCTTGACAGCCCTTTTTTCGAGGCTTTTTGGGATGCTTCCCGGCGATTTTTCAATCTTCCCCAAGCGAATGACCTTTTACCTGCTGGCCAACCACCTGTTCAACCTTGTCCTGCCGGCCGCCGTGGTCGCCGTGCTGTTGGTGCTATCCAGCCGCGTGTTTGGCGGAGTTTTCAGGTCTAAAAACCCCGTGGCCGCCACTTGGTGGGCGCAGGCGGCGATTGTTTTCGCCGTGAATGTGCTGGTGCTGGTCGCCGGCCTGGTGTTCTTCGGCCATGACGGCAAGATGCTGACCTATGCCGCAATGGTGGCCGGCGCGGCGCTTTGCCAGTGGGTACTTTTGGGCGCCTGGAAAAACTGAAAGCCTAGTCAGGCTTGAAGACGTTCACCGCGTCAGTGATGATGCCGTCGGTGCCCAGTGCCAGCAGCCTCTGCACATTGGCCTCGTCGTTGACGGTGTAGCTCAGCAGCTTGAAGCCGGCTTTTTTGGCTTGCGCCACCGTGTCGGCGTTCCACAGTTTGTGGTTGCAGACTATCGCCACACAGCCCAGCCCGGCCGCGGTTTCCAGCCAGCTGGCGGGGAGTTCGTCGAGCAGCAGGCCGCGCGGCAATTGGGGCTGCGCGGTACGGGCCGCTTCAAGCGACAGCGGCTGGAAGGACGTCAGCAGCGGCGGAACCGCCGTGCCCTGCCAGAGCCGGGCCGCTTCATTGGCCACGACGGTGCCGGTATGGCTCTCTACGCCCGGTGTGGGTTTAATTTCGATGTTCAGGAAATAGCCCTTGTCCAGGCAAAAGCGGGCGATGCGCTCAAAGCTGGCCAGGCCTTCGGCGGCAAAGGCCGGCGAATGCCAACCCCCAGCGTCGAGCTTTGCCAGAGCCTCCCAGTTCAGCTCACCGGCCACGCCCTTGCCATTGCTGGTGCGCTCCAGCGTGGCGTCGTGCAGCAAAAACGGGATGCCATCGGCGCTGAGCTTCACGTCGCACTCAAACATGCGGTAGCCATGGCTGGCGCCCAGCATGAAAGAGGCCAGGGTGTTTTCAGGCGCCAGCTTGCCGGCGCCGCGGTGCGCCACCCAGCGGGGATAGGGCCAGTTGGAGGCGGTCACGGGATTCGTCATGGCGCAATTACAGCCGTTTGCCCGTCTCGGCGTCGAACCAGTGCAGGCGGTCCGCGCGCGGCGTGACGTGGATGGTCGCGCCGATTTCAGGCGCCGTCGACAGGCTTTCGTCGGTGCGCACGATGATGGCTTCGCCGCCCATGCGGCAATACACCAGCCGCTCGGCACCCAGCATTTCAATCGTGTCGACTTGCACCGCCCAGCCGGTGGCGCCAACCTGCAGGTGCTCGGGCCGTATGCCCAGGATGGCGCCCGGCTTGCCACCGAAGTCGGCGTTGGGAGCCTGCTTGAGCAGGTTCATGGGCGGCGAGCCCATGAAACTGGCCACAAAAGTAGTGGCGGGGCGGTTGTAGACCTCTTCGGGCGTGCCGAACTGCTCCATGCGGCCGGCGTTCATCACCATCATGCGCTGTGCCAGCGTCATGGCCTCGACCTGGTCGTGGGTGACGAAGAGCGAGGTGATGCCGAGTTCGCGGTGCAGTTTCTGGATTTCCAGGCGCGTCTGCACGCGCAACTTGGCATCCAGGTTGGACAGCGGCTCGTCGAACAGGAACACCTGCGGCTGGCGCACGATGGCGCGGCCCATGGCCACGCGCTGGCGCTGGCCGCCCGAGAGGGCGCGGGGCTTGCGGTCCAGCAGGTGGCCGAGTTCGAGGATCTTCGCGGCCTTGTCGACGCGGGTCTTGATCTCGTCCTTGGGCACTTTGGCGATCTTCAGGCCGTAGGCCATGTTGTCGAACACGCTCATGTGCGGGTACAGCGCGTAGTTCTGGAACACCATGGCGATGTCGCGCTCCGAGGGTTCCAGTTCGTTGACGACCTTTCCGCCGATGGAAATCTGCCCATCGCTGACCTCCTCGAGGCCGGCCACCATGCGCAGCAGGGTGGATTTGCCGCAGCCCGAGGGGCCGACGATGACGATGAATTCGTGGTCCTTGATTTCGGCGTTGACGCCGTGCAGCACCTGCAGCGCGTCCTTGCCGGTGCCGTAGCGCTTGATGATGTTGTTGAATGAAAGGGATGCCATAACTATTTCCGTCCTGTCTTGCTTGTTTCTTTTATTTCTCGGTATCGACCAGGCCCTTGACGAACCATTTCTGCATCAGCACCACCACCAGGGCGGGCGGCAGCATCGCCAGGATGGCGGTCGCCATGACCACGTTCCATTCGTTCTGGCCGTCGCCGCCGGCGATCATGCGCTTGATGCCCACGACGACGGGGTACATGTCTTCACTGGTCGTGGCCAGCAGCGGCCAGAGGTACTGGTTCCAGCCGTAGATGAACTGGATCACGAAGAGCGCCGCGATCGAAGTCTTGGACAGCGGCAGCAGCACGTCGAAGAAAAAGCGCATGGGGCTGGCGCCGTCCATGCGCGAGGCCTCGGTCAGCTCTTCCGGCACCGTCAGGAAGAACTGGCGGAACAGAAAGGTTGCCGTGGCTGAAGCAATTAGCGGCACCGTCAGGCCTGCATAGGTGTTGAGCATGTTCAGGTCCGACAGCACCTTGTAGGTCGGCAGTATGCGCACCTCGACCGGCAGCATCAGGGTGATGAAGATGGCCCAGAAGCAGGTCTTCTTGAAGGGAAAGCGGAAGTACACGATGGCGAAGGCCGACAGCAGCGAGATGGTGATCTTGCCGACGGCGATCACCATCGCAGTGACGAAGCTGACCCACATCATGTGCGCCACCGGCGCATTGGAGCCGGTCGCGGATTCGCGCCCGAACAGCGCCGCCTTGTAGCTATCGAGCATGTTCGTGCCCGGCAGCATCGGCATGGGCGCCTGCACGATTTCCTGCGCCGTATGGGTCGAGGCCACAAAGGCCAGGTAGAGGGGGAAGGCGACGATGAAGACGCCCAGCATCACCACCACGTGGGCGAGGATGCCGTGGGTGCCGCGTTTTTCAACCATGAAATGACCCCCACGGTTGCTCACTTCGTGTAGCGCCCTGCCCCCCGAGGGGGCCGCTGCGCCTGCGGCCTGGCAAAGCCAGTTCCGCGGCCCCTGCTGAACAGGAATTCACATGTTTTTTGGAGACCATCAGTACTGAACCTTTTTCTCTACATAGCGGAACTGGATGACCGTCAGAGCCACCACGATCACCATCAGCACCACCGACTGCGCGGCCGAGCCGCCCAGGTCCATGGCCTTGAAGCCATCGTGGTAGACCTTGTAAACCAGGATGGCCGTGTCTTTGCCCGGACCGCCTTCGGTAGCAGCGTGGACGATCGCAAACGTGTCGAAGAATGCGTAGACCACGTTGATGACCAACAGGAAAAAAGTGGTGGGCGACAGCAGCGGGAACTGGATGGTCCAGAAGCGGCGCCAGGGCCGGGCACCGTCAATGGCGGCGGCCTCGATCAGTGACTTGGGGATCGACTGCAGGCCCGCCAGGAAGAACAGGAAGTTATAGGAAATCTGCTTCCACACTGCAGCCATCACAATCAGCGTCATCGCGTGACGGGAGTTCAGCAGGTGATTCCAGTCAATGCCTATCTTGCCCAGGGCATAGGCCACCACGCCCAGCGAGGGAGAAAACATGAAGACCCACAACACGGCCGCGACAGCTGGGGCGACGGCGTAGGGCAGCACCAGCATGGTCTTGTAGAACATGCCGCCGCGCGTGATGCGGTCGGCGAAAACGGCCAGCAGAAGTGACAGGCTGATGCCTATGCCGGCCACCATCACCGAGAAAAACGCGGTGGTCTTGAACGACTCCACATAGCTCGGGTCGTCGAACAACTGCTGGAAATTGGCCATGCCGACGAATTCGACGGAGGTGCCGAAGGCATCCTGCTGTTGCAGCGACTGCAGGATGGCCTGCGCGGCAGGCCAGAAGAAGAACACCAGGATGACCGCCATTTGCGGCAGCAGCAGCAGCCAGGGAAGCCAGCTGGATCGAAAGACAACGCGTTTTTCCATAGGGCCTTCAGTGGGCAGAAACTTGGGGGCGCTTAAACATAAAAGCCCGCCTGGCCTTCTCTTGTCGGGAAGGGGAAGTCAGGCGGGCCGAGTGTAGCCCGTCGGACGGGCTTGCTCTGTCGCTTGCGTGATCAGCCTTTGTTGGCTTTCTGGAAGCGCTCAATCTGTTCGTTGCCGCGCTTGACGATGGAGTCCAGGGCTTCCTTGGCCGTCTTCTTGCCGTTCCAGACTTGCTCGAGTTCCTCGTCCTCGATCGCGCGCACCTGCACATAGTTGCCAAGGCGGATGCCGCGGCTCTTGTCGGTCACCTTGCGAATCATCTGCGTCACGGCGACGTCGGTGCCCGGGTTTTGCGTATAGAAGCCCGATTTTTCGGTCAATTGGTAAGCGGCAGTGGTCACCGGCAGATAGCCGGTGCGCTTGTGGCTGGCCGACTGCACTTCAGGCGTCGAGATGAAGCTGAAGAACTTGGCAACGCCCTTGTATTCGGCCGGTTTCTTGCCCGACATGACCCAGAGGCTGGCGCCGCCGATCACCGTGTTCTGCGGCGCGCCGGGAACGTCCTGGTAGTAAGGCAGCGGGGCCAGGCCGTAGGCGAACTTGGCGTTCTTGGCCACGTTGCCGTAAAAGCCCGAGGAGGTGTTGATCATGGCGCACTCGCCCGACACAAAGCTGGCTTCCGGCACGTTGCCGCGGCCTTTGTAGACGAAAAGGCCTTGCTTGGCCATGTTGGCCAGGTTTTCGATGTGGCGCTGATGCAGCGGCGAGTTGATCTTCATGCGCGCGTCGAGCCCGGCCAGACCGTTGCTCTTGGTCGCGAACTCGACGTTGTGCCAGGCCGAGAAGCTCTCCAGCTGGGTCCAGCCCTGCCAGGCGGTGGTGAAGGGGCACTTGTGGCCGGCGGCCTTGAGCTTGGCGGCGGCATTCACCACCTCGGGCCAGGTCACCGGCGCTTTGTCGGTAGGAAGGCCGGCGGCCTTGAAGGCATCCTTGTTGAAGTAGAAGATGGTGGTGGAGCTGTTGAACGGGAAGCTCAGCATCTGGCCGTTGGGCGCCGTGTAGTAGCCCGCGACGGCCGAGATGTAGGCGTTGGGATCGAATTTCTCGCCGGCGTCCTTCATGACCTGGCCGACCGGAATGACCGCGCCCTTGCTGGCCATCATGGTGGCGGTGCCGACTTCGAACACCTGCAGGATGTGGGGCGCGTTGCCGGCGCGAAAGGCCGCGATGGAGGCCGTCATGGATTCGTCGTAGCTGCCCTTGAAGGTGGGGACGATCTTGTATTCCTTCTGGCTTTCGTTGAACTGCTTGGCCAGGTCATTGACCCATTCACCGTTGACCGCCACCATGGAGTGCCACCACTGGATCTCGACTTGCGCCTGGCTGGCCAAAGGCATGCACAGGCCTAGGGCCGCAAAAGCAAACGCGGAAAGACGGTTTTTCATCAAAACTCCTGGGATTTGGGCGCACACAAGGGGCGCCAAGTTAAACGGGACAGTCTAGAAACTGTTTATGACACACGGATTTAAGCGATTTCGAAGACCTCAGACAAGCGGGATTTCCATAAGACAACTTAGGACTATTCCCCCAGGCCTGTGTGGTACGGCCACGAATGTTGCGCTGCGGTAATATAGGGCAACAGCGCTGGACACGGGTCTGAAGCCGCTGGCTTTTCACGATGAACGCCCCTACCACACTCCAAGAACTCCACGTCTTTGCCGGTGACGCAAAGGCCGGCGAAGCCCGCATCCGCGAGATTCCCTACAACTACACCTCGTTCTCCGACCGCGAAGTGGTCATCCGCCTGCTCGGCGAGAGGGCCTGGGACCTGCTAAACCGCCTTCGCGACGAGCGCCGCACCGGCCGCTCCGCGCGCATGCTGTACGAAGTGCTGGGCGACGTCTGGGTGGTGCAGCGCAACCCCTATTTGCAGGACGACCTGCTCGACAACCCCAAGCGCCGCAAACTGCTGGTCGACGCCTTGCAGCACCGTCTGACCGAGGTGGAAAAGCGCCGTACGCCGGATGTTGACCAGCAGCGCGACGCCATCGTGGGCGAATTGCTGGACGCCGCCCGCGGCGCCGTTGCCCGCTTCTATACCTCCTTCAGCGAGATGTACGACCTGCGCCGCCTGACGGAACGCAAGCTGCGCAAGCTGACCCTCAAGGACAACATCAAGTTCGACGGCCTCTCGCGGGTTTCACACGTCACCGACGCGACCGACTGGCGCGTCGAATATCCTTTTGTGGTCCTCACACCCGACACCGAAGCCGAAATGGCCGGCCTGGTCAAGGCCTGCATCGAACTCGGCCTGACCATCGTCCCGCGCGGCGGCGGCACCGGCTACACCGGCGGGGCGATCCCGCTGACCTGGAAGTCGGCCGTTATCAACACCGAAAAGCTCGAAGCCATGACCGAGGTCGAAATGGTCTCGCTGCCGGGCCTTGAACAGCCTGTCGCCACCATCTGGACCGAAGCCGGCGTGGTCACCCAGCGCGTGGCCGATGCGGCCGAGCGCGGGGGCTTTGTGTTCGCGGTCGACCCGACCTCGGCCGAAGCCTCCTGCATAGGCGGCAACATCGCGATGAACGCGGGCGGCAAGAAGGCCGTCTTGTGGGGCACCGCGCTCGACAACCTGGCCTCCTGGCGCATGGTCACGCCCGAAGCGACCTGGCTGGAAGTCACGCGCGTGGGCCACAACCTGGGCAAGATCCACGACGCCGAGGTGGCCAGCTTCGAGTTGCAGTATTTCGAAGCCGACGGCAAAACTCCCATTCGCACCGAGCGGCTGGATATTCCCGGCAAAACATTCCGCAAGGAAGGGCTGGGCAAGGACGTTACCGACAAATTCCTGAGCGGCCTGCCCGGTATCCAAAAGGAAGGCTGCGACGGCCTGATCACCAGCGCGCGCTGGATCGTGCACCGCATGCCGGCGCATACCCGCACCGTGTGCCTGGAGTTCTTCGGCAATGCCAAGGACGCAGTGCCCAGCATCGTCGAGATCAAGGACTTCATGTTCGCCGAGCAAAAGCGCGGTGGCGCCATCCTGGCGGGGCTTGAACATCTGGATGATCGCTACCTGAAGGCGGTCGGCTACGCCACCAAATCGAAAAAGCATGGCGGCTTGCCGAAGATGGTGCTGTTTGGCGACATTGCCGGCGACGATGCCGATGTCGTGGCGCGTGCCACGTCGGAAGTCGTGCGCATTGCCAACTCGCGCCACGGCGAAGGTTTTATCGCCATCAGCCCTGACGCCCGCAAGAAATTCTGGCTGGACCGCAAGCGCACCGCCGCGATCTCCAAACACACCAACGCGTTCAAGATCAATGAAGACGTGGTGATCCCGCTGCCTCGTATGGCGGAGTACACCGATGGGATCGAGCAGATCAATATCGAGCTCAGCCTGCGCAACAAGATCAAGCTCTGCGACGAACTCGAGGCTTTTTTCCTCAAGGGCAACCTGCCCCTGGGCAAATCCGACGATGCCAACGACATTCCATCGGCCGAGCTGCTGGAAGACCGTGTAGCCCAGGCGCTTGCGCTGGTGGGCGAAGTGCGCGCGCTCTGGTCGGGCTGGCTCGAAGGCGTGGCCACGCTGTTCCCGCAACTGCAGGACCACTCGCTGCGGGCGAGCTGGAAAACCCAGATCCGCGCTCCGCTGCAGGCGATTTTCTCGGGCGGCGCGTTCTTGCCCATCCTCGAGGAATGCACGGCCATCCACAAGCGCGTGCTCAAGGGCCGCGTCTGGGCCGCGCTGCACATGCATGCCGGCGACGGCAACGTGCACACCAATCTGCCCGTCAACAGCGACGATTATGAGATGCTGCAGACCGCGCATGTGGCCGTGGCGCGCATCATGGTGCTGGCCCGTTCGCTGGACGGCGTGATTTCCGGCGAGCACGGCATCGGCATCACCAAGCTGGAATTCCTGACCGACGAGGAGTTGCGGCCTTTCACCGAATACAAACAGAAGGTCGACCCTGAAGGGCGCTTCAACAAGGGCAAGCTGCTGCGAGACCAGGGGCACCTTGGCAAAGAAGGACAAAGTCTTCAAGCCGATTTGACGAATGCCTACACGCCCAGTTTCGGCCTCATGGGGCACGAATCGCTGATCATGCAGCAGTCCGACATAGGCGCCATCGCCGACAGCGTGAAGGACTGCCTGCGCTGTGGCAAATGCAAACCTGTCTGCGCCACCCACGTACCGCGCGCCAACCTGCTGTACAGCCCGCGCAACAAGATCCTGGCGACCTCGCTGCTGGTGGAGGCTTTCCTGTACGAAGAGCAGACCCGGCGCGGCGTGAGCATCAAGCACTGGGAAGAGTTCGAGGACGTGGCCGACCACTGCACGGTCTGCCACAAGTGCCTGACCCCGTGCCCGGTGGATATCGACTTCGGCGAAGTCTCGATGAACATGCGCAACCTGTTGCGCAAGATGGGGCAGAAGTCCTTCCGGCCCGGCAATGCCGCCGCCATGATTTTCCTGAACGCGACCAGCCCGCAGACCATCAAGTTCATGCGCGGCGCCATGGTCGATGTGGGCTTCAAGGCCCAGCGGCTGGCCAACGACCTGCTGCGCCGGCTGGCGCGCAAGCAGACGGCGCTGCCGCCGGCGACGGTCGGCAAGGCGCCCGTGAAAGAGCAGGTGATCCACTTCATCAACAAGAAGATGCCGGGCGGCCTGCCCAAAAAGACCGCGCGCGCGCTGCTGGACATCGAGGACAAGGACTACGTCCCCATCATCCGCAACCCGAAAAGCACCACGTCGGAAACTGAGGCCGTGTTCTATTTCCCCGGTTGCGGTTCCGAGCGCCTGTTCAGCCAGGTCGGCCTGGCGACGCAGGCCATGCTCTGGCATGCGGGTGTGCAGACCGTGCTGCCGCCGGGCTATTTGTGCTGCGGCTACCCGCAGCGCGGCAGCGGGCAATTCGACAAGGCCGAAAAAATCATCACCGACAACCGGGTGCTGTTTCACCGCGTGGCCAACACGCTGAACTACCTGGACATCAAGACGGTGGTGGTCAGCTGCGGCACCTGCTACGACCAGCTGCAGGGCTATGAGTTCGACAAGATATTCCCGGGCTGCCGCATCATCGACATCCACGAATACCTGCTGGAAAAAGGCATCACACTGCGCACCGACCAGCCGGGCGCGGGCTACCTGTACCACGATCCCTGCCACAGCCCCATGAAGCTGCAGGAGCCGATGAAGACCGTCAAGGCCCTGATGGGCGACAACGTGCTCAAGAACGACCGCTGCTGCGGCGAATCTGGCACGCTGGGCGTCACCCGCCCCGACATCTCGACGCAGATCCGCTTTCGCAAGGAAGAAGAGCTGCGCAAGGGCGAAGCCGCCCTGCGGGCATCCGGCGCCGTCGCCGAAAGCGGCAGCGTCAAGATCCTCACCAGCTGCCCGAGCTGCCTTCAAGGGCTCTCGCGCTACGGCGACGATCTGCAGAACGGTTTGCTCGAGGCCGACTACATCGTCGTGGAAATGGCCAACCAGATCCTGGGCAAGGAATGGCTGCCGGCCTACGTGGAGGCAGCCAACCACGGCGGCATCGAGAGGGTGCTGGTCTAGCCAGGCTTCGGTGTCAATGGGCTTATTGCCAAAACCATGATGGCCGGATGAGTCCGGCCATTTCCTCTCAGAAAGCGATCACTCCATGGCAGGCCTTCAACCCGGCTCCCCGACGCCCACGGCGCTGACGGTTCACAGCCAGTCGCGCGTCCTTGAAGTCGCTTTTTCCGACGGCGCCGAATTCCGGATTCCGTTTGAACTCATGCGCATCTACTCGCCGTCGGCCGAGGTCCAGGGCCACGGCCCGGGCCAGGAAATCCTGCAGACCGGCAAGCGCGAGGTGAACCTGGTCGAGCTCGAGCCCATCGGCAACTACGCGGTCAAGCCGGTGTTTTCCGACGGTCACGAGAGCGGGATTTTTTCCTGGGACTACCTCTACCACCTGGGCGCCGAGCAGAGCCGCCTCTGGGACGATTACCAGCGGCGCCTGCAGGCAGCCGGTGTGGACCGCGACGCACCCATGCCGCAAGCCGGCGGCCACGGCTGCGCAAGCCACTGAGCGCACAGGCCGCGCGAAGGCCCCGGCCGTGCCGCGCGAGTGCGGCGAAAGCCGGCTTTGCGGCACTGTTGTTTTTCCAGCATAAAAGCCGGCAATAAGGCCGCAATGCCCCGCGTCATCCCAGGGTTGTCGCGGTCATTCCGGGCATTGCCCTCTAGCATTGATGCATGAGCAGCACCCATTTCGGTTTTGAATCCGTCGACGAGCAGGACAAGGCGCGCCGCGTGCGCGGCGTTTTCGATTCCGTGGCGCCCAAATACGACGTGATGAACGACCTGATGTCCATGGGCCTGCACCGCGCCTGGAAGGCCTATACCGTGCTGGTGGCCAACGTCAAAGAGGGCTACCAGGTGCTGGACATCGCCGGCGGCACCGGCGACCTAGCGCTGGCTTTTGCCCCCAAGGTGGGCAGCACCGGGCGTGTGGTGCACACCGACATCAACGAGGCCATGCTGCGCGAAGGCCGCAACCGGCTGCTGGACGCCGGCGTGAACCTGCCGACGCTGGTCTGCGACGCGGAGCACCTGCCTTTCCCCGATGCGAGCTTCGACGTGGTGACCGTGGCCTTCGGCCTGCGCAACATGACGCACAAGGAAGACGCGCTGCGCGAGATGAACCGCGTGCTCAAGCCCGGCGGCAAGCTGCTGGTGCTTGAATTCTCCAAAGTGGCCAAGCCGCTGGAAAAAATTTACGACTGGTATTCCTTCAAGGTCCTGCCCCGGCTGGGCAAGCTGGTGGCCAACGACGACTCAAGCTATCAGTACCTCGCCGAGTCCATCCGCATGCATCCGGGCCAGGAAGAACTTAAAGCCCTGATGCGCAAAGGTGGTTTCGGCCATGTGGACTATCACAACATGTCGGGCGGTGTGGTGGCATTGCATGTTGGAATCAAGTGCTGAGGCATTGAACCGCTGAATTGAAATTGAAGTGTTGAGTGTGATTAAGGAGACGATATGAAAACGAAAATCTGGTCCGCGATTCTTTCCACCGTGCTGGTCACGGCCATGGCCCTGGCCGGCACGTCGGCCGAGGCCAAGCGCCTGGCCGGCGGCAAGTCGATCGGCAAACAGTCGTCCAACGTCACACAACGCGAGGCGGCGCCGGGCGGCGCCGGCTCGGCCACCAACTCCGCCGCCAAGCCGGCCACGCCCGCCGCGGCGCCCGCGCAGGCGCCCAAGCGCCCTTGGGGCGCGATGCTGGGCGGCCTGGCCGCGGGCCTGGGCCTGGCCTGGCTGGCTTCGTCGCTGGGCCTGGGCGGCGCCTTCGGCCAGATCATCATGTTCGCCCTGCTGGCGCTGGTGGTCATGGTGGTGATCGGTTTTGTCATGCGCAGGCTCAAGGGCGGGGCGGCTGCGGCGCCCGGCGCGGCGTCCGGCCAGGCGCCGTTCGCCTTCCAGGGCGCGGGCAATGCCACCACCCCCAAGAACTACAGCCCCGAGAACGTGGGCAACGATGCCTCCGCGCGCCCCTGGGAGCGCAGCAGCATGGCTTTCGACGCCAACAAATACGACGCGGCCGCACCTGCTGCGGGCGGCTCCATGATCGGCTCGGCCCTGCTGGGTTCGCAGTCCTGGGGCGTGCCGGCCGGATTTGACGCCGAAGGCTTTCTCAAGGCCAGCAAGGCCAACTTCGTGACTTTGCAGGATGCCTGGGACCGCTCCGACATCCAGAGCCTGCGCGCCATGATGACCGACGACATGCTCGAGCAGATCAAGACCCAGCTCGCCGACCGCGAATCGCACACCGGCGGCCAGGTCAACAAGACCGAGGTCGTGATGCTGGACGCCCAGTTGCTCGGCATCGAGGAACTGAGCGACGTCTACATGGCCAGCGTGGAGTTCTCCGGCATGATCCGCGAAGACGCCTCCGCGGGCGCCAGCCCCTTCCGCGAGGTCTGGAACATGACCAAACCACGCAGCGGCGGCAGCGGCTGGTTAGTGGCAGGCGTACAAGCTCTCCAATAATCCCCGTCCAGGCTCACTTCGTGTAGCCTGTTCCCACCTACAGGGGGCGAAGCCTGCGGCCCGGCAAAGCCGGCTCCGCGGCCCCGGTTGGCAGATAAATAGGCTACTTGCCTTGTCAGGTGTTTTATCCTGCAAAATCGGGGTCGTATGAACACTACGACCCCTTTTTCATTTCTGGAATCCATTGCCACCCGCTTTCAGCCGCCCGCCTGGGTGGTCGATGAGGGGCAGCAACGGCTGGTGCTCTTCCTGAACCACGTCCTGATGCAGGAAAAGCAGGCCCAGGACCGCCTGCTGCGGCAAAAGGGGCGGGTGGTGCACTTGCGCTGGGGCCTGTTTTCGATCGACCTGGTGGTCACTCCAGCGGGCCTGGTCGACAGGGTCGCACCCGGCACCAAGCCGGATCTCACGCTGGCCGTCGCCACCGAATCACCCCTGACCGTCATGCAATCCGTGCTGGCCGGCAAGCCGCCGCCGGTGAAGATTGAAGGTGACGTGCAACTGGCCGCCGAACTCGGGTGGCTGGCGGAGAACCTGCGCTGGGATGCCGAGGAAGACCTGTCGCGCCTGATCGGCGATGCACCCGCCCACGCGGTGGCCGACGCTGGCCGCCGCCTGTTTGAAGGGCTCAAGCAGTTCCTGGCCAGGACGCCGCTGTCCCCGGCCCCCGTTTCATCCGGTGTCGCCAGCCCGGCGGCCCCCGCAAGCCCCGCGGCGGCAGGCGAGGGCGCCCCGGCCGCGAAGGCTTCTGCATGACCCGGCTTTTCCGGGGTATCTTCATCGTCTGGACCGTGCTGCGGTTCGGGCTGGACGAACTGGTGTTGTCCAGTTTCGAGCGCCCCTGGATACGCCTGCTGACGCGCATTGTTTCAGTCGGCCGCAACCTGAAGGCGCCGCGCGGCGAGCGCCTGCGCGAGGCGCTCGAAAGCCTGGGTCCCATCTTCGTCAAATTCGGCCAGGTGATGTCCACCCGCCGCGACTTGCTGCCGCCCGACATCGCCGACGAACTAGCCCGCCTGCAGGACCGGGTGCCGCCCTTTGAATCCGCCGTGGCCGTGGCCATCATCGAAAAAGCCTTCGGCCGGCCGCTGGACCGGATTTTTGCGAGTTTCGAGCAGACGCCGGTGGCCAGCGCCTCGATCGCCCAGGTGCACTTCGCCACCCTGCCGAACGGCCGCGAAGTGGCCGTCAAGGTGCTGCGGCCCAACATGCTGCCCGCCATCGAAAAAGACCTGGCGCTGATGCACATGATGGCCGGCTGGATAGAAAGCGCTTCGGCCGACGGCAAGCGCCTCAAGCCCCGCGAGGTGGTCGCCGAATTCGACAAATACCTGCACGACGAACTCGATCTGCTGCGCGAGGCGGCCAATGCGGCCCAGTTGCGCCGCAACATGCAGGACATTGACCTGGTCATGATCCCCGAGATGGTCTGGGATTTCTGCATGCCCGACGTGATGGTGATGGAGCGCATGAAAGGCGTTCCCATCAGCCAGGCCCAGCGGCTGCGCGATGCCGGCGTGGACATGAAAAAACTGGCGCGCGACGGCGTCACCATCTTTTTCACCCAGGTGTTCCGCGACGGTTTTTTCCATGCCGATATGCACCCGGGCAACATCCAGGTGAGCCTGGCGCCGGAAACCTTCGGCCGTTACATCTCGCTGGACTTCGGGATCGTGGGCACGCTGACCGAAGTCGACAAGGAATACCTGGCGCAGAACTTCAGCGCGTTTTTCCAGCGCGACTACAAACGTGTGGCCGAACTGCACCTCGAGTCCGGCTGGGTGCCCCCGGAAACGCGGGTCGACGAGCTGGAAGCCGCCATCCGCGCCTGCTGCGAGCCCTATTTCGACCGGCCCCTGCGTGAAATTTCGCTGGGGCTGGTGCTGATGCGCCTGTTCCAGACCTCGCGGCGCTTTCACGTTGAAATCCAGCCCCAGCTGGTGCTGCTGCAGAAAACCCTGCTCAACATCGAAGGCCTGGGGCGGGAACTGGATCCCGACCTGGACCTCTGGAGCACCGCCAAGCCTTTTCTCGAAAAATGGATGCTGGAGCAGGTGGGCCCCGAGAAACTGCTGGCGCAGCTCAAGGCCGAGGCGCCGGCCTACGCCAAGCTGCTGCCGGGCCTGCCGCGCCTGCTGTCGCAATACCTCAAATCTCCGCCCGGCCTGCACCGCCGGGAGATCGAGGAACTGTTGTACGAGCAAAAACGCACCAACAAGCTGCTGCAAAGCGTGATTTACGGCGGCCTGGGCTTTGTTTTGGCGCTGGTCACCATGCAAGTCGTGCAGGTGCTGCGGTTCCGCTTGTTCTGAGCTTGACGGGGCCCCCAACGGCCTATAATTGAAGGCTTTGCATCTGGGTGCCTTTTCCGGGCAATCCAGGCGAATTCCCCCGGGTAATCCTCGGAATACCCCTCTCAAAGCCTTAAGCACTATGCCAATCTACGCCTATAAATGCGAGTCCTGTGGGCATGCCAAGGACGTCCTGCAAAAAATCTCCGATGCGCCGCTCACGGTGTGTCCGCAATGCGGCGCGCCCGCGTTCAAGAAGCAGGTCACGGCCGCGGGTTTCCAGCTCAAGGGCTCGGGCTGGTACGTGACGGACTTCCGCGGCAACAGCACGGGCGGCGCGCCCGCACCCAAGACAGAGGGCGGCGAAACAGGCGCGGCTAAAGGCGCCGACAGCAAGCCGGCCGATTCCGGTACAGCCGCGCCGGCAAGCACCGCCGCAGCCCCGGCTCCCGCGCCGGCCGCGCCCGCCAAGGCCCCGGCCGGCGATTCTTCCTCCAAATCGTCTTCGTGATGGCCTCAATCCGCCGATGGCTTCTGGCCGGACTGCTGGTGCTGGTTCCCCTGGCGATCACGCTGTGGGTGCTCGACTGGATCGTCGGCACGCTGGACCAGACGCTGCTGATCCTGCCGGGCTCCTGGCACCCCGACAAGCTGCTGGGTTTCCACATCCCGGGTTTCGGTGTGTTGCTCATGCTGCTGATCGTGCTGCTGATGGGCGCCATCGCCAGCAACTTCTTCGGCAAAAAGCTGGTGCGCTGGGGCAATTCCTTCCTGAGCCGCATTCCCATCGTCCGCTCCATCTATTCCAGCGTGAAGCAGGTTTCCGACACGGTGTTCTCGGAAAACGGCAACGCTTTCCGCAAGGCCCTGCTGGTGCAATGGCCGCGTGAAGGCGTCTGGACCATAGGCTTTCTCACCGGCACGCCCGGCGGCGACGTTGTCAACCACCTGCAGGGTGATTACCTGAGCGTTTACGTCCCGACCACGCCCAACCCCACCGGCGGCTACTTCGTGATGCTGAAAAAAAGCGACTGCATCGAACTCAAGATGAGCGTCGATGAAGCCCTGACCTATGTGATTTCCATGGGTGTCGTGGTGCCCGCAGCAAAACCTGCGCCGCTGCCCGCGACCCTGCCCCTGACCCCTCCCCTTTAAACGGCGAAAACTGCCTTTCCAAAAGCGCTGAAAGTTCGAGTATTTTTATGGCCATCGTTTCCCAAATGCGTTCCAACTATTGCGGTCTGGTGACCGAGAGCCTCATGGGCCAAACCGTGAGCCTGTGCGGCTGGGTGAACCGCCGCCGCGACCACGGCGGCGTGATCTTCATCGACCTGCGCGACCGCGAGGGCTATGTGCAGGTGGTCTGCGACCCGGACCGCGCCGACATGTTCAAAACCGCCGAAGGCGTGCGCAACGAATTCTGCGTGCAGGTCAAGGGCGTGGTGCGGGCCCGTCCCGAAGGCACGACCAACGACAACCTCAAGAGCGGCAAGGTCGAGGTGCTGTGCCATGAGTTGATCGTGCTGAACCCCAGCGTGACGCCGCCCTTCCAGCTTGACGACGACAACCTGTCGGAGACGACGCGTCTCACGCACCGCGTGCTGGACCTGCGCCGCCCCTACATGCAGAACAACCTGATGCTGCGCTACCGCGTGTCCATGGAAACGCGCAAGTTCCTCGACGCCAACGGCTTCATCGACATCGAAACCCCGATGCTGACCAAGAGCACGCCCGAGGGCGCGCGCGATTACCTGGTGCCCAGCCGCGTCAACGAAGGCATGTTCTTCGCGCTGCCGCAAAGCCCGCAGCTGTTCAAGCAGCTGCTGATGGTGGCCGGCTTCGACCGCTACTACCAGATCACCAAGTGCTTCCGCGATGAAGACCTGCGCGCCGACCGCCAGCCCGAATTCACGCAGATCGATATCGAAACGTCCTTCATGGGCGAGCAGGACATCCGCGACCTGTTCCAGGGCATGATCAGCAACATCTTCAAGACCGTGCTGGCCACCGACCTGGGCGAGTTTCCCGTCATGGCCTATGCCGACGCCATGCACCGCTTCGGCTCCGACAAACCCGACCTGCGCGTGAACCTGGAGTTCACCGAACTGACCGACGTCATGGCCGATGTGGACTTCAAGGTCTTCAGCGCGCCGGCCACGGCCGTGGGCGGCCGCGTGGTGGCCCTGCGCGTGCCTGGCGGCTCCGAGATGAGCCGCGGCGAAATCGACGGCTACACCGAGTTTGTGAAGATCTACGGCGCCAAGGGCCTGGCCTGGATCAAGGTCAACGATGTGAGCAAAGGCCGCGAAGGCCTGCAAAGCCCCATCGTCAAGAACCTGCATGACGCGTCTATCGCCGAAATCCTCAAGCGCACCGGCGCGCAGAACGGCGACATCCTGTTCTTCGGCGCCGACAAGGCCAAGATCGTCAACGACAGCATAGGCGCGCTGCGCCTGAAGGTCGGCCATAGCGACTTCGGCAAGAAGACCGGCCTTTTCACCAAGGGCTGGAAACCGCTGTGGGTGGTGGACTTCCCGATGTTCGAATTCGACGAGGATGGCCAGCGCTGGAGCGCCGTGCACCATCCCTTCACCGCGCCCAAGGACGGGCATGAGGACTGGATGGACACCGACCCCGGCCGCTGCATCGCCAAGGCCTACGACATGGTGCTCAACGGCTGGGAACTGGGCGGCGGTTCGGTCCGTATCCATCGCGCTGAAGTCCAGAGCAAGGTGTTCAGCGCGCTGAAGATCGGCCCTGAGGAAGCGCAGGAAAAATTCGGTTTCCTGCTGGACGCGCTGCAGTACGGCGCACCCCCCCACGGCGGCCTGGCCTTCGGCCTGGACCGCATCGTCACCATGATGACGGGCGCCGAGTCCATTCGCGACGTGATCGCTTTCCCGAAAACCCAGCGCGCGCAGGACTTGCTCACGCATGCGCCCAGCCCGGTGGACGAAAAGCAACTGCGCGAACTGCACATCCGCCTGCGCAATCCCCAGCCAGTCTGAAATGCCAGCGGGGAGGGGATGCCTTGAAGCCGTTCAAGATTCCCGAATCCGTGCTGGTGGTCATCCACACGCCGCAACGCGAGGTGCTGCTGATAGAGCGCGCCGACAATCCTGGTTTCTGGCAAAGCGTCACGGGGTCCAAAGACACGGTCGATGAGCCTTTGCTGGAAACGGCGATGCGCGAAGTGTTCGAGGAAACCGGCATCGCAGCCGCGGCCGGGCAGTTCCGCGACTGGGGCTTGTCCAATGTGTATGAGATTTATCCCGTCTGGCTGCACAGGTACGCAGCCGGCGTCACCCATAACACCGAACACGTCTTCAGCCTGTGCCTGCCCCATGCCTGTGAGGTGAGGCTCAACCCCGCGGAGCACACCGCCTGGCGGTGGCTGCCGCACCACGAGGCCGCCGACCTGTGCTTTTCACCCTCGAACGCCGAAGCGGTGCTGCTGCTGCCGACATTCATGGCGTGAGCCGCGCGGCGCGGCAGGCGCAACACTTTGTGAGTTGGCGTTTCATGGGATTGGCAAACACCGGCCGCTCGGTTTAAATGGGCTGGACCTCACGCCCACTTCTCGCCACTCGCAAGGGACGACCGCCACCGGCCATGCTGTACCCATTTCACAAGACAGGCGAGCTGCAACTGCTGCAAGGCGGGCGGGATTATTTTCCCGCCTTGATCCGGGCACTGGACGCGGCGCAGACCTGGATACAGCTGGAAACCTACATTTTCGATTTTCACGGCGCCGGGGCCGGGGTGGCCGAGGCGCTGGTGCGAGCGGCCGGCCGCGGCGTGACGGTCCAGGTGCTGGTGGACGGCATAGGCACCAACCCCCTGCCGCCGCAGTGGCGGGAAAAATTCGCGCAGGCCAAGGTCGAGTGGTTTGTCTATTCGCCCCTGGGGACGGGCCTGCGCGGCCTGGGCCTGCTGCTTCCTGAGCGCTGGCGCAGGTTGCATCGCAAGCTCTGCGTGGTGGACCAGCACACGGTGTTCTGCGGCGGCATCAATGTGCTCGACGATTTTTACGACCCCAACCATGGCGAGCTTCAGGCGCCGCGTGTCGATTTCGCCGTGTCCGCCACCGGGCCGCTGGCGCGGGAAGCCGCCGATGCGATGGCGCTGCTGTGGTGGCGCGTGCAGGCGGGTTACAGCGCGCGGCAGCGGCACATGACCGCGGCGTGGGAGACGTTCAAGGCGGCGGGCTACGGCGGACGCACCCAGGCCGAGCCCTCTGTCGCAGGCAATAGCGCCGGCGCCGCCGGTCCGCGGGCGGCGCTGGTGCTGCGCGACAACCTGCGCAACCGCAGCAGCATAGAGCGCGCCTACCGCAAGGCCATCGGCAAGGCGCACCGCGAGATCATCATCGCCAACGCCTATTTCCTGCCGGGCGGCAAGCTGCGGCGCGCCCTGATCGGGGCCGCGCGGCGCGGCGTGCGCGTGACGCTGCTGCTGCAGGGACGCTACGAATACTTCATGCAGTACCACGCGGCCCGCCCCGTTTACGGCGCCCTGCTGGAGGCCGGCGTGGAAATCCATGAATACGAGGCCGGCTTTCTGCATGCCAAGGTGGCCGTGGTGGACGGGCACTGGGCCACCGTCGGTTCATCCAATCTCGATCCGCTGAGCTTGCTGCTGGCCCGCGAAGCCAATGTGGTGGTCGAGGACAAAGCCTTTGCCGAAGGCCTGGCGGCCATCCTGCGCGAGGCCATGCTGACCCAGGGGCGGCGCATGGAGCCGGCCGCCCACAGCCACCGCCCCCTGGGCCAGCGCCTGCGGGGCTGGGTGGCTTATGCGCTGGTGCGGCTTGCGCTGCTGGTGGCCGGCCAGCGTTATTGAGGCCTTGAGGCCGCGCTGCCCCTAACAAGCTACCAAATTGATAGCTGCTTGTGCCCATGTGGAAAGGGAGAAATGCCAAAGACCCTGTCAAATTCCGGACAAGACGGCACAGGGTCAGGCTGGTAATATCTGGCATGCTTATGAAATCCGACACGCCCCCCCAGGACGCGACCGGCGAGGGTACGCCCGTTTCCGTCAAGATCCGCGAACGGCTCGCCCTGGCGCGCAAGCGCTTTCACGCCAATGACAACATCGCCCAGTTCATCCAGCCCGGAGAGCTCGAAAAACTGCTGGACGAAGTCGAGGTCAAGATGCAGGGTGTGCTCGACAGCCTGGTGATAGACACCGCCGGCGACCACAACACCAACAACACGGCGCGCCGCGTGGCCAAGATGTACCTTAATGAGGTCTTCAAGGGCCGTTATGTGCAGCCGCCCACCATCACCGAATTCCCCAATGCCGAGCACCTCAACGAGCTCATGATCGTCGGGCCCATCACGGTGCGCAGCGCCTGCTCCCACCATTTCTGCCCGGTCATCGGCAAGATCTGGATAGGCGTGCTGCCCAATGAACACACCAACGTGATCGGCCTCTCAAAATACGCGCGCCTGGCCGAATGGGTCATGGGCCGCCCGCAGATCCAGGAAGAGGCCGTGGTGCAACTGGCCGACCTCATCATGGAAAAAACCCAGCCCGACGGCCTGGCCATCGTGATGGAGGCCAGCCATTACTGCATGGCCTGGCGCGGCGTGAAAGACATGGACAGCAAGATGATCAACTCGGTGATGCGTGGCGTGTTCCTCAAGGACTCGACCTTGCGCCGCGAATTCCTCGCCCTGATTCCGCAGAAAGGCTAAGCATGTTGGTACGTTTACTTTACGCAAGCCGCGCGGTCGACACCAGTCCCGAAGCCATCGAGGGCATCCTGTCGCAGTCGCGCCAGCACAACCCGGCCACCGGCATCACCGGCATCCTCTGCTACGGCGGCGGCATCTTCCTGCAGGCCATTGAAGGCGGGCGCATGGCGGTCAGCGACCTGTTCGGCCATATCCAGCACGATGCACGCCACAAGGACGTGGTGCTGCTGCACTTCGAGGAAATTTCCGAGCGGCGTTTCGGCGGCTGGACCATGGGCCAGGTCAATCTCTCCAAGCTCAACCATTCCATCCTGCTGAAGTACTCCGAGAAAGCCGAGCTCGATCCCTATTCCGTCTCCGGCAAGGTTTCGTACGCGCTGCTCGAAGACCTGATGGCCACCGCCTCCATCTGCGGGCGCGTTTGAGCCTGGCGGCAGCGCCGGTGACCGGGCTGCTTCTGGGCTGCGATTTCTCCAGCAGCCCGAGCCGCCGCAAACCCATTGTGATGGCCACTGGCTCCTCGGCGGGCGGCCGCGTGCTGCTCATGGGCCTGGAGCGCATCGAGTCGCTGGACGGCTTCGAGCAATGGCTGCGCCGCGAGCCCGCCTGGCTGGGTGCTTTTGACTTCCCCTTCGGCCTGCCGCGCGAACTGGTCGAGCAACTCGGCTGGCCCGGCCAATGGCCGGAGCTGATGCTGCACTATGCCGCCCTGAGCCGGCCCGACATCCGCACCGCCTTTGCCGCCTTTTGCGATGCCCGCCCCGCCGGGCGGAAATTCGCCCACCGCGCGGCCGACGGGCCGGCCGGCTCCAGCCCCTCGATGAAATGGGTCAACCCGCCGGTCGCCTACATGTTGCATGCCGGCGTGCCCCGGCTGCTGGCAGCCGGCGTGCACTTGCCCGGCCTGCACCAGGGTGACCTGAACCGTGTCGCGCTGGAGGGCTACCCCGGCCTGCTGGCGCGCGAGGTGCTGGGCAGTCGCTCGTACAAAAGCGACGACAAGGCCAAGCAGACGCCGGAACGGCTGATCGCGCGTAAAGACCTGATCACCGCGCTGGAAAACGGGCAAACCCGGCTGGGGCTGCGCCTCAAGGTCAGCCATGCCCAGCGCGATGCGCTGGCCGACGACGCCAGCGGCGACAGCCTGGACGCCGTGCTGTGCCTGATGCAGGCGGCCTGGGCCTTGCGGCAGGGCGCACCGCGCTATGGCTTGCCGCTCGAGATGGACCCGCTCGAAGGCTGGATCGTCACGGCCTGAGATCTGCGCGAAGGCGGGTGAACCGTACTGTTTGTTTGTCCAGTATATTCAAGGCCCTTCCTTCCGCAGTTCACGGGCCTCTTCGGACAATGTCTTCCCTTTCACGCACTCTTGCCACAGCTGCATTGCTGGTCGCATGGCTTCTTCCGGCCCAAGCCTCTTCACCGGGCAAATCCTCGGCGCCGGCCTGGTCCGGTGTCGTCAGCTATGTGGTCGACGGCGATACCGTCAGGGTGCGGCCGCCCGGCGGAGGCAAGCCCATCAGCGTTCGCATCAACGGCATAGACGCGCCGGAAATCTGCCAGGCCGGCGGTACCGCCTCCCGCGACGCGCTCATGCGAAAGCTGCTGGGCCAGCGCGTGGCGGTGCATGGCCGGCATCATGACGACTATGGCCGCCTGCTGGCGAAGATCACGCTCAAGGGCGAAGACACAGGCGGATGGATGGTGGCGCAGGGCCTGGCCTGGTCTTACCGCAGCCGCGGCGGCGCCGGCCCATACGCCGTACAGCAGCGGCGCGCCAAGGCCGCGGGGCTGGGGGTTTTTTCGCCGGCGCATGGTGTTCCGCCTGTGTATCCCGCGCAGTTTCGCAAGCGGCACGGAAGCTGCCACTAGCCGCGCGCGCTGTCCCTTGTCCTACGGCTGTTTCAGCCGGCGCCGATGTGCGGCAACGGGCTCGCTGGCTAGAGTGAATGTGCGCGAACGCTGCTTCGCCATCCCCCAGCGCCCGACCAGCCCAGCCCAGGCCGGGCCAGCGCACATTCCCAACAAGGAGCCATCATGATTTCCAAGCTTTCCAACCCCTTGCATGCGGGCCATTCCCTCCGCCCCCTGGCTGTCCTCGGTGCGCTCTCCGTGGCGATGGCGCTGTCGGCCTGCAACAAGCAGGATGAAGGGAAAACCGCCGGCCAGCAACTCGACTCAGCCATTGCCAAAACCGAAGACGCGGCCGCCAGGGCCAAGGCCAAGGCTGAAAGCGAAATGGCCAGTGCCGGCGCCGCGGTGAAGAACGCGACCCAGGGCGCCGAGTCTTCTGGCAAGGACATGGCCGCCAAAGCCGGTGAAAAAATCGACGACCTCACGATCACGACGACCGTTACCGCCGGGTTCGCGAAGGACCCCGATTTAAGCGTGCTCAAGATCAACGTGGACACCCGCAACGGTGCCGTGACTCTCAATGGCTCCGCGCCCACGGCGGCCGCCCGCGACAAGGCCGGTAGCCTGGCCAAAGACGTCAAAGGCGTCAACTCGGTGGACAACAAACTGGTGGTGAAGGCTGCCGGCTAGTCCAGGCTGTCGGTCTTATCCGGCCGGACACAAAAAAAAGGCAGGCATGGGAAACCATGCCTGCCTTTTTGCAGCCGCCTCGCGGGCGGCCGGCCTTGCAAAACCGTTTATGGGCGGACGACGATGTCGTTGCGAACGGCTTTGACGTTCTTCACATTGCGGGCAATGTTTTCAGCCTGGGCTTTTTCCGCTGAGGATTTGGCGAAGCCGGACAGTTGGACCGTGCCGTTGAGCGTTTCCACCTTGATGGAGGAGGCCGCCACGGTTTTGTCTTCGACGAATTTCGCCTTCACGGAAGTCGTGATGGCGGCGTCGTCGACATAGGCACCTGCGGACTCCTGGCCACGCCCGACAGCGCAGCCGCTGCCAATGATGGTGATGCCTGCCAGAGCGGCGAATGCAATTGCGCGAGCGTATTTCATATTGTTTTCCTCTTGAGTTGATGTCATTGGTTTGGTGCAAGTTTAAAAAAGCCTGCAGATGGGCGGCACCACGCCCACCGGCCTGCGGTAACGCTATTTCTCCAGCCAGTCCTTGAGTTCGTCGGCGTGCTCCTCCTCGTCGGCAAGAACGTCTTCGAGCATGCGCCGCGTCGTCGGGTCCTTGTCGCCGATCAGCGCGATCATCTGGCGGTAGGTCTCCACCGCGATGCGCTCGGCGACCAGGTTGACGCGCACCATGGTCTTCAGGTCGTTGGATTCGTCGTAGTCCGCGTGGCTGCGCTGCAGCAGCGTGCCGGGCGAGAAATCGGGTTCGCCGCCCAGCTGCACGATGCGCCTGGCGATGCGGTCCGCGTGCCCGGATTCTTCGTTGGCGTGCACCAGGAATTCGTCGGCGATGGGCGGAGACGACACGCCGCTGGCCATGAAGTAGTGGCGCTTGTAGCGCAGCACGCAGACCAGTTCCGTCGCGAGGGCGTCGTTGAGCAGTTTCACGATGGCATCGCGGTGCGGCCCGTAGGCCGGCGTGATGGCGCCGTCGGCCAGGCTGTTGCGGGCCGCGTCCAGGCCGGTCTCGTCCAGCACAAGTTCGCCGGACGCCGCTGTGGGGAGTTTGGAAATAACGGAGGAGTTCATGGGGGTGTCCTTTGAGTCTGTTCGTTGCTTTGCACCGGGCTGGAGAGCATCGACAGCAAGGCGCCGGAGAGCTCCGACGACTTGAGCGCGGCCAGCAGCACGCTGCCCAGCGACACCAGCCGCCAGGGCTTGAATGCCACGGCCGCCGCGCCCGCCACGGCGGCGATGCCCAGCAGTTGCAGGGGTTTTTCCCTGGCGTAATCGCCGAGCACCGGCCGCGCCAGGCTGAACGCGGCGCTCACGGGGTGGTGCTGCCACCAGGCTCCCAGCGCGTGTTTGATGAAGCCCCAGCTTCCGCCCCCGGCGTGTTCAGGATCTTCTTCACCGTGCTGTCCGGAGTGCTCCTGCTCATCGTGGGACAGCTTGTCGCGGCTCATGTGCCGGACGATGGCCTTGCGGCTGCTAGCCAGTCTTTCCTGCGGTGTGGGCTGGGTGAGCGATGTCATGGCGCGGTCTTCGGCACGGTGTTTATGCGGCCGTGCGCAGGGCACGGGCATCGCTGTCGATCTGCGCCTTCAGTTCGGGAAAGCGTTCCGTGGCGAAAGGCTTGCGCGCCCGCATTATGGCAACGACAAGAATCGCCAGTGCGACGCCCGGCACCACCACCAGCACCCAGTGGAACTGGTTGTGCAGCATCCCCAGCATCGCAGCCGTGCCGGCCAGGCCCAGGAAGACAGCGGCCGCGACAACCGCCACGACCCAGGCCACCACGCGCACCACCAGCTCGGAGCCGGCTTCGGAAGCTTCTTCCTGGAACAGCGCCGCATAGGCCGACAAATGGTCCACGACCAGGTCGGGCCGCTGCACGATGGTGGAGAAAAGAGGGTGGAGCATAGGGCTGGGTGGTTTTGATCGCGGCGATGGCTCAGTAACGGTTGTGGTTGCGGTGGCGTGCCGAGGAGATCAGCAGCGCGACACCGGCGCCCACCGCCGCAGCGATCAGCACGGAACGCAGCGGCTGGTCGGCGACGTAGCGCGACGTGGCGCCCGCGGCATTGGACAGCGAGCGTTGTGCGCGTTCCTTGGCTTCAGCGGCGAGGTCCAGGCTCTGGCGGGCCAGGTGCTGGGCCTTGGAGGCCAGCATGTCGACCATGGGGTCGACGCTGCCGCGCAGGTCGCGCACCTTGTTCTCGGCCTTGTCGAGGGCTTCGTTGGCGTAGCTGCGGGTGGTGCCCACGGCCTTCTCGGCGGTCTGCAGCAATTCATCGGAGGTTTGTCGTGCGGTGTTGGCGGCGGTCTGGGTGTTCATGGCAAATCCTTGGCGGGTTAAAGGGAGGAGTGAAAAGAAGAAGGGAAAACAAAAGCCGGGTCACCGGGTGACGCGGCTCGTGCGGGGAAGCTCCGGTGAAAAACGCGGGGGCCGTCAGTTCTTGCGCAGAAGGCTGATGACAAAACTCACCACGGCCATCACGGCGAAGATGAAGAACAGGATCTTGGCGATCTCGACGGCGCCGGCCGCGATGCCGCCGAAACCGAAGACGGCGGCGATCAGCGCGATGACGAGGAAAACGACGGAGTAGTGCAGCATCTTGGGCTCCTTGGCTGTGGGTGTGCGGCCCTTGTTTCGTTTGAAACGGCCTTGAGCCAAGCTTAGTGAGCGCCCCTGGTTTGCCTCATCGGCTGCCAGCGTGTGCCTGTGTCAGTTCGAATGGCCATGCCCTGTAGGAGGGGGCCGACAGTTTGTTACGCAGCTTTTGCGCGTCGTATGCGCGTCGCCGCCGCGGCCAACCAAAGGGATCGACGCGTCTTCGGGCCAGCGATGCTCAAAGCGTCTTCGGCAGCACCGCGGAAATTTTGGTGCCTTCGCCTTCGGTGCTGGTGACCGTCAGGCGCCCGCCGGCGGCTTCCACGCGATGCCGCATGCCGGCCAGCCCATGGCTACCGGCGCTCACGCTGCCGACCTTGAAGCCCTTGCCGTTGTCCTTGACCTCGACAGTGATGTAGCTGTCGAAGTTGTGCAGGCTGATTTCGGCCTGCTTGGCTTCCGCGTATTTGCCCATATTGGTCAGCGACTCCTGCACCAGGCGGTAGACCGTCAATTGCGCGGAGCCGCCGAGTTCGACGGATTCCAGGTCGGTGGTGATGGACAGGCCCGAGCGTTCCTCGAACTCGCGCGCCAGGATCTCCAGCGATGCCACCAGGCCCAGGTGCGACAGCGAGGACGGCCGCAGGTCTTCCACGATGCGGCGCTTGAGCGCGATGCCGCTGTTGAGCGTGTTGGTCAGGTGCGTCAGCCGTTCCGCGGCTTCCGGCAGATTGCCCGCCAGGCGTGACTTCAAACGGGCCACGTCGAGCTTGGCCGCCGTCAGCAGCGCGCCCAGTTCATCGTGCAGTTCGCGCGCGAGGTGGCCGCGCTCGTCCTCGCGCACGTTCTGCAGGTGGGTGGCCAGCTCGGCCAGGTTGGCGGTCCGGTCGCGGACCTGCACTTCCAGGAAGTCGCGCTCGCGCTGCAGCGACTCCTGCTCGCGGCGGCCGGAAGCCAGCAAGGCCTTGGTCTGCAGAAGGTACATGTAGAAGGCCAGCAGGCCCGCCAGCGCCATGGTGGCCACGCCGATGCGCGACAGCTGTAGCGTTCGCCTGATCTGGTCTTGCCCCTGTTCCATTTTGCTGACGCTGCTGGCGGCCAGCTTGGCGGACTGCGCGCGGATGGCCTCCATATGCTCCTTGCCGACGTCGGTGGTCAGCACGAATTTCCAGGCGTCCTCGTTGCCCTCCTTGCGCATGCGGATGCTCAGGTCCATTTCAGCGAGCTTGCGCGAGACATGCCGCGACATCAGGCCGAATTCCCCGAGCTGCTCCCGGTACGGGGTGAACAGCTGGCGCAGCGCGTTCAGGTTGTCGTCGATATCGGCCAGGGCGGCGTTGTAAGGCTCCAGGTAGCGCACGTCGCCTGTCAGCAGGTAGCCCCGCTGGCCGGTTTCCGCGTCCAGCATATGCTGCAGAAGTTTATTGATGGCGCCGCGCGTCAACTGCGCTTCTTCAATGCTGGCCGCCGCCTCGGTAGACTTGCGAAAACTCGCCTCATTGATGAAGATGAGGAAGGCGGCAGCCAGCACCGCCAAGGGCAGGCTGATGGCCATTCTGGGTATCGCAAATGGTTTCACGGCAAACTCCGTTTGGTACTTCGGTGAAGAATTCGTCAATAATGGATGCTGAAAATTAAAGCAGGTGCCGTTCCCGGCATCTCTCTTTCACGGCACCGCCGGCTTGCGCGGGCTTTATAAGGAAGACAGCGACATGATCAAAATCGGAATTGTGGACGACCACGCCATTGTGCGTTCCGGGCTCAAGCAGTTTTTCTCGGACCAGGTCGACTTGCGCGTCGTCGGCGAGGCCGGCAGCGGCCGCGAGGCCATTGACCTGGTTCGCAATGTCGAACTCGACATCCTCGTCATGGATTTGTCCATGCCCGGGCAGAGCGGTATTGATGCACTGGCCATGATCCGCGCGAAGGCGCCCGATGTCGGCATTCTGATCCTGAGCGGCTATCCCGAGGAACACTATGCGGTCAACCTGATTCGGCAAGGCGCCAGCGGCTACCTCAACAAGGAGTGCGATCCCTCCGAAATCGTCGACGCCATCCGCGTGATCTCGCTGGGAAAACGCTACATCACCCCGGCGGTCGCCGAGCTGCTGGCGCAACAGCTGAACCGGCCCAACGACGTGGCTTCGCACGAGCAGCTGTCCGAGCGGGAGTTCCAGGTGTTTCTGAAACTGGCGAAGGGTGAAACGGCGGGCGACATTGCCAAGGCGCTGTCGCTGAGCGTGAAGACGGTGAGCACCTACCGCACGCGCGTGATGGAAAAAATGAGCCTTTCCTCCAACAGCGACCTGACTTACTACGCCCTCAAGAACAAGTTGATCGACTGAGTTCAATCGACGGCGGCGCTCTGCTGGATGCAATAGTCCACCAGGGCGTCGATCTCGTTGGATTTGTCGAACACTGCGTCGACACCCAGCTGGGTGCAACGCTGGCGGATATCGGCCGTCGCGTAGTTGCTCAGGACCACGACCTTCTGACGCGAAGGGCGATCCCTGCAGGCGGCCAGCACGCCCAGGCCGCTTCCCTGTTTGAGAAACAGGTCAACGATCGCCAGATCCCAGTCCCCGCTGTTTTCCGTCAGCCAGGCCTTGCCTTCGTTCTCGGTTTCTGCGGTTCCCACGGCATCAATGCGTGCCAATTCCTCAAGCGTCCCGATCAGGTTTTCACGAATCGTGGGATTGTCTTCTACGATGTACGTTTTCAGTCTCACTGCTCAGGTCCAGGTAGGAGGCGTCGTGGCTCTCGAAGTATTACGAAAGTCCAAAGGATTCGAGAGTCTCTTGTTTCCTAATGTATCTTTTATCAGGGCCCATTCTGCCAGCGGCCAAGGCCAGCACTTGTAGGAGGGCTCCTACGCCCCCCGATTTGCCCACACACCAGACGCTCGCTTGCGGGCTGTAGGCACATGCCCACAGTGTGTTGTGGCGCCTGCCGACTGTTGCGTTGTGCGATTCCGGTCGATAGTGAGGCACATAGAAAACAGAGCCCTGCGCCGTTCCCGACGCGGACATCACACCCACAAACGCAGGGAGGCGGCGCATGTTCGGCAGTGTTTCCAACGCCTTTCCCGGCCACTGCATGGCAAGCCTCACGCCTTCCTTTTGATGCAGGCTTGACCCTCCATGCCACCCATGAACGACACACAGTCCCACCCGGTCCTTTGGCGAAGATGGCTTGCCGGCATTGCCGCCGTGCTGGCCGTCCTTGTCCTGGTGCTGGTGTTTTTCCCCTGGGATGTGCTGCGCGGCCCCATCAACCGCCATGTCTCGGACCAGCTGGGCCGGCGCTTTGAAATCACGCGGCACCTGTCGGTGCATCTGGGGCGCACCGTCACGGTCAGGGCCGACGGTGTGGAGTTCGCCAACCCCGAATGGGCCGACAAGCCGTACCTGGTCAAGGCGCAAGCGGCCGAGTTCGACATCAAGCTGCTGCCGCTGCTGCTGGGCAAGGTCGTGCTGCCACGCATCGCGCTGACGGCGCCGGAGATCGGCTTGCAGATGGAGCCCGACGGACGCAGGACCTGGGCGCTGTCACGCGACACCTCCGACGAAGGCGCCACCCCGCGCATTGATGCCCTGCTGATCGACGGCGGCAGCGTCGATTACCAGGCGGCAGCGCAGGGTGCGAACATCCATGTGGATTTTTCGCTCGCGCAGGAAACCGCCGGCCAGTTGCCGCTGAGCTACAAGGCCAAGGGGAAATGGCAGGGCGAGGCCTTCAGCGCCAGCGGCCGCACCGGCGGCGTGCTGCAGTTGAGCAAGAACCTCGAAGCGCCTTTTCCCATCGAGGTGAACGCGGTGGCCGGCAAGACCAGCCTGAAGGCCAAGGGGACCATCGCCAACCTCGCGGAACTCGCGGGGGTGGATGCCAGCTTCGACCTGCAGGGCCGCAACCTGGAAGAACTCTACAAGTTGCTGGGCGTGGTATTGCCTTCCACCCCCCCTTACAAGCTGCGCGGCAAGTTGGCCAAGCACGGCAAGGTCTGGGCCGCCAGCCAGATCCAGGGCACGCTGGGAAGCTCGGACCTCGGCGGCGCGCTCAGTTTCGACCAGTCGGCTGCGGTGCCGCTGCTGACCGGCAAGGTGCAGTCAAAATTGCTGGACTTCGCCGATCTGGCGCCAGTGATCGGGTTGCCTCCGCCAGCCGGGCCCACGCCCACGAAAGCGGCGGCGGCCAAGGCAGAGGATGAACCCGCACCGGCAAAAAGAAGCACGCCCGGCGGCGCATCGCGCAAAGTCCTGCCCGTCGCGACACTGGACGTCACCCGGCTCAAGGCCATGAATGCCGATGTGGTGTATTCCGCATCCGACATCCGGCATGTGGAGGTCCTGCCGCTCGACAAAGGCAGCGTCCACGTCAAGCTGAGCGCCGGCGTGCTGCAGCTGGAGCCGATCTCCTTGGGCATCGCGGGCGGCACGGTGGCCGGCAGCATACGCATCGATTCCAATGTGATGCCCGCGAGCTTCGCGACGCGGCTGGACCTGCGCGCGGTGCAGCTAAACCAGCTCTTTCCGGCGGTGGAGACCAGCAAAAGCAGCCTCGGAAAAATCAGCGGCCAGTTCGACCTCAAGGGGCGGGGCAATTCGCTGGCGCAAATGCTGGGCACTTCCTCCGGCGATGTGGCCGTGCTGATGGGCAAAGGCGAGATCAGCAACATCCTGCTTGAATTCATGGGACTGGACGGCGGAGAAATCATCAAGTTCCTGGTGCGCGGCGACCGCAATGTGCAGCTGCGCTGCGCGGCTGCCGCGTTTGAGGTCAAACAAGGCCTGATGAGCACCAAGACCATCGTGCTGGACACCACCGACACGGTGATCAACGGGCGCGGCAACATCAGCTTGGCTGATGAAACGCTGGACCTGATCCTGGACCCGGCGCCCAAGGACCGCAGCATCCTGAGCTTCAGGTCGCCCTTGAGGATAGGCGGCACCTTCGCGGCGCCGTCGGCGGGGCCAGACAAGAGCGCGCTGGCCGGCCGGGCCGGCATCGCGCTGGCGCTGGGCGTGGTCAATCCGCTGCTGGCTTTGGCCGCCACCATCGAAACCGGGCCGGGCCAGGATGAAAATTGCGTCGCGATCCTGAAACAGGCCGCTGCATCCAGTGCCGGTTCGCGTATGCCGACGCAGACACCGGCCGTCAAATAAAAGCAGCGCTCAGCCGTGAACGCTGCCGCAGACAGCACAAGCGGTGTTGCGCGCCAGTTTCATCTCGCTCCACTCCATGCGTTTGCCTTCCAGCATCAGCAAGCGCCCGGTGAGCGCCTCACCCACGCCGCAGATCAGCTTCAAGGCCTCGGCCGCCTGCATGCTGCCGATGATGCCGACCAGCGGCGCGAACACCCCCATGGTGGCGCAGAGCGCTTCTTCCATCAGCTCCGATTCGGGGAACACACAGGCGTAGCACGGCGACCGTGCATCGCGCGCGTCGAAGACCACGACCTGGCCATCGAAGCGGATGGCCGCGCCTGAGACCAGTGGTTTGCGATGCTTCACGCAGGCGCGGTTGATCGCGTGGCGGGTGGCGAAGTTGTCGGTGCAGTCGAGCACCAGGTCGGCCTCGCCGACCAAGCGGTCGAGCAGCGAGCCCTCAGCCCGCTGCGTGACCGGCGTGACCTCGACGTCGGGGTTGATCGCCGCGATGGCCTGTCGCGCGGACTCGGCCTTGAATTCGCCGACGCGGCCCAGGGTGTGGGCGACCTGCCGCTGCAGGTTGGTGGCATCGACCCGGTCATGGTCGGCAATGGTGAGGTGGCCGACACCGGCGCTGCCCAG
Source organism: Polaromonas sp. P1_H6 (assembly GCF_056405195.1). Classification (NCBI taxonomy): domain Bacteria; kingdom Pseudomonadati; phylum Pseudomonadota; class Betaproteobacteria; order Burkholderiales; family Comamonadaceae; genus Polaromonas; species Polaromonas sp. P1_H6. The sequence continues at coordinate 70,920 of NZ_JBFUCN010000004.1, read as the reverse complement.
GTAGAGCGCGACTGGCGAACCAAGCCCACCGGCCCCGACGATCAGCACATGCGCCTTGAGGATCTTGTCTTGGCCTTCGATGCCGATTTCATCGAGCAGGATGTGCCGGGAATAGCGGAGCAGCTGGTCGTCGGTCATGGGGAGGGAGGACTGCCGTGAGGGCAAGGCAGTCGGGGAAAAAGGCGCGAGACGCGCGAGAAACGAAACCGGGAAGACCGGCGTCTCCGGCGCTATCCCGTCACGGCTTTAGTTCTCTTTTTTCTCGTTCTTTGGCTCCACCACGGCCGTCTTGCTGACGAGCACGGGCCGGCCCTTGAGCTGGTTGATCGCCTGGGCCAGCTGGAAGTCCTTGTCGCTGCCCAGTTCAGGCGGGCGGCGCTGTTCCGGCGTCTTCTTGGCTTCTTCCTCGAGGCGTTTCATGGCTGCTTCGCGGGCTTTTTCACGGTTGGCATCCTTGACTTCGGCACCCTGGCCGCTGTTAAGGTGTTTTTCCAGGTCGGCTTCGCGGGTGCGCAGGGCGGCAAACGGGCTGCCTTCGGCGGTGTCGTCCACCATCACGTCGGGCACGATGCCGCGCGCCTGGATGGATTTGCCGCTGGGGGTGTAGTAGCGCGCCGTGGTGAGTTTCAGGCCAGTGTCGGGCCCCAGCGGACGCACGGTCTGCACCGAGCCCTTGCCGAAGGTCTGGTTGCCCATGATGGTGGCGCGCTTGTAATCCTGCAGCGCGCCGGCCACGATTTCGCTGGCCGAGGCCGAGCCCTCATTGACCAGCACCACCAGCGGCACGGTCTTGAGCGCCGCGGGCAGGCGCTTGAGCGGGTCGGAGCCGTTGCGGCGCTGGTAGAACTCAGGCGAGGCCTTGTAGGTGAACTTGCTTTCGGCCAGCTGGCCGTTGGTGGACACCACGGTGACGTTTTCGGGCAGGAAGGCGGCCGATACCGCGACGGCGGCATCCAGCAGGCCGCCCGGGTCGTTGCGCAAATCGAGCACCAGGCCCTTGAGGTTGGGTTCCTGCTTGTAGATCTGCTCGAGTTTGGTCACGAAATCGTCGACCGTGCGTTCCTGGAACTGGCTCAGGCGTATCCAGGCGTAGCCGGGTTCCACCACCTTGCTACGCACCGACTGGGTGCGGATTTCTTCCCGCGTGATGGTGACCGGGAAGGTGCGGTTTTCGTCCTTGCGGAAGATCGTCAGCAGCACCTTGGTTTTGGGTTCGCCGCGCATTTTTTTGACGGCTTCATTGAGCGTCAGGCCCTTGACGGCGGTGTCGTCGATGCGCGTGATCAGGTCGTTAGGCTTGAGGCCGGCGCGGTCGGCGGGAGAGCCTTCGATCGGCGAGACCACCTTGACCAGACCGTCTTCCTGGCTGATTTCGATGCCGACGCCGACAAAGCGGCCGGTCGTGCCTTCGCGGAATTCCTTGAAGGACTTCTTGTCGAAATAGACCGAATGCGGATCCAGGCTGGCGACCATGCCGGAGATCGCGTCGGTGATGAGTTTTTTCTCGTCCACCGGCTCCACGTAATCGCTCTTGACCATGCCGAAAACGGCGGCCAGCTGCTGCAGCTCCTCGAGTGGCAGCGGGGCGATGCCCGCGCGGGCCACCGCCTGCAATTGCACTGTGGTGAGGGCCCCTGCCACGGCGCCGATTGAAATCCAGCCTGCTATCTTGAGCTTCTGACCCATAAAAATACCTTCTTTAGCCTGTTGGGGAACCCTTGTTCCCCCTGTGGGAAGCAATATACACCTTGGAGAAAGGCCGGGAGCCCCAGTTCCGCCCCCGGCGCGGCACGGTGCGAAAAAAGAGGCGAAACGGCGGCTATTTACAGGACTTTTACAAAAACCAGGCCAGACGAGCCCTCGGGAGGAATCAGGCCTTGCCTTGTGCGCCCACGGCCGCCGCGGCCTTGGCCGCAGCCTCGCTGTCGCCCAGGTAATAGTGGCGCAGCGGTTTGAGCCCGGCATCCAGTTCGTAGACCAGCGGAATGCCGTTGGGGATGTTGAGTCCCACGATGTCGCTGTCGGAGATGTTGTCCAGGTATTTCACCAGCGCGCGTATGGAATTGCCGTGGGCCGCCACCACGATGCGTTTGCCGGCCTTGATGGCCGGCGCCATCGATTCGTTCCAGAAAGGCAGCACGCGGTCCACGGTGTCCTTCAGGCATTCGGTCAGCGGCACCTGGCCGGGCTGCAGCCTGGCGTAGCGCGGGTCGTCACGCTCGCTGCGCGGGTCGTTCGCCTCGAGCGGCGGCGGCGGCGTGTCGTAACTGCGGCGCCAGACCAGGACTTGCTCGTCACCGAATTTTTTCGCGGTTTCGGCCTTGTTCAGCCCCTGCAGGGCGCCGTAATGCCGTTCGTTGAGGCGCCAGCTGTGCACCACGGGCAGCCAGGTGCGGTCCATTTCATCCAGCGTGTGCCACAGCGTGCGGGTCGCGCGCTTGAGCACGCTGGTGTAGGCCAGGTCGAACTCATAGCCTTCGTTTTTGAGCAGCTTGCCGGCGTTTTTGGCCTGTTCGATGCCGGTTTCCGTGAGGTCCACGTCGGTCCAGCCGGTAAAGCGGTTTTCAAGGTTCCAGGTCGATTCGCCGTGGCGTATGAGCACGAGTTTGTACATGGTGGGAGGGATGAAGAGTGAGAAAAAGGGAGAAAAGAGGGAAAAAAGGGGAATAGGGAGGGTGGCCGGCGGGGCCTTTTCTCCCTCCATTCTAAAATCACGGGTTAGCCGAAAAATACACAAAGGGTATACCGTGAAATTTCTGATCGATAACTGGATGCTGATTTCGATAGCGCTCGCCTCGGGCGGCATGCTGGTTTGGCCCATGATTGCCAGTGGCATGAACGCCGGCGCACTGACCGCCAGCGGCGCGGTGCAGCTGATCAACCGCGAAAAAGCGGTGGTCGTGGACGTCAGCGAAGCCGACGAATTCGCCGCCGGCCACGTCACGGGCGCCAAAAACGTGCCTTTCAGCGAGCTGGAAGACAAATTGCCCGCCACGGTCAAGAACAAGGGCCTTCCCCTGATCCTGGTATGCGCCACCGGCGCGCGCGCCGGCCGTGCCGTCGCCGTCGCCAAAAAGCTCGGCTACGAGCAGGCTCAATCGCTGGGCGGCGGGCTCAAAGCCTGGAAAGAAGCTAACCTTCCCCTCGAAAAGGCCTGAATGAGGGTCGGCTGGCCAGGGCGGGCACGAAACCTGCCTCAGCCGGCCTGCCCCGCTTCATCCACTTTCCCCGCGCCGCGCCCACGCCGGCGCGATCCGGAGAAACCATGCAAACCGTCAAGATCTATACCACCGGCACCTGCCCCTACTGCATCCAGGCCAAACAGCTGCTCAAGCAGCGCGGCGTCACCGAACTCGATGAAATCCGCGTCGACATGGTGCCCGGCGAACGCCAGAAGATGATGGACATCACGGGACGGCGCACGGTGCCGCAGATCTTTATCGGCGAAACCCACGTCGGCGGCTGCGACGACCTGATGGCCCTCGACGGCCGAGGCGGCCTGATGCCATTGCTGAATAATCCTGCCTGAATTTTTGAGGCAGGAATTGCCTGAGATAATGCGCGCTGGCCGCCGGCCTGCCGGCGCATCGATCCCCCTTCCCGCACCCGAAAGAACATCATGGCTGAAGCCAATCTTGACCCCGTATTCCAGATCCAGCGCGTTTACCTCAAGGACGTGTCGCTGGAGCAGCCCAATTCCCCCGAAATCCTGCTGAACCAGGAACAACCCAGCGTGGACATCCAACTGGGCGTGGGTGCCACCCCCATCGCCGAAGGCCTGTTCGAAGTCGCCGTGACGGCCACCGTGCAGACCAAGATCGCCGACAAGACCGTGTTCCTGGTGGAAGCCAAGCAGGCCGGCATCTTTGAAATCCGCAACGTGCCGCCCGAGCAACTCGGCGCCATCCTGGGCATTGCCTGCCCGCAAATCGTTTACCCCTACCTGCGCGGCAACGTGGCCGACGTGATCCAGCGCGGCGGTTTCCCGCCCGTGCACATGGCCGAAATCAACTTCCAGGCCATGTACGAGCAGCAGCAGGCCGAAGCCGCAGCCGCCGCACCGGCCGCTTCCCAGATCATCGTGTGATGGCCCGCCGGGGCAAGCACCCCGGCCGCCTCATGATGTCCTCATGACGCCCTCATGAAAATACTGGTCATTGGCGCGGGTGCCTGGGGCACGGCGCTGGCCGTCAGCAGCGCCTCGCGCCACCAGGTCACCCTGTGGGCGCGTGATGCGGCGCAGCTTGCAAGCCTGAAGTCCGAACGCACCAACACCCGCTACCTGCCCGGCATTGCCTTGCCTCCGGCCCTGGTGCTGCAGGGCGGCGATGCGCCGCTGGTCCAGGCCCTGGCCGGGCAAGACCTCATCATCCTGGCCACGCCGGTCTCGGCGGCGCGTGGCATGCTGCAGAGCCTGCAGCATGCCAGCGCGCCCGTGGCCTGGCTCAGCAAGGGCTTTGAAGCGCCGGTGGCCGACGCTGCTTCTTCGCCTTCGCCGTTCGGGCTGATGGTCCATGAAATCCGCGCCCAGGCCGCCCCCGATTTAAGGGCCGGCGTGCTCAGCGGCCCCAGCTTTGCGCTCGAAGTCGCGCGCGGCCAGCCGACGGCGCTGGTTGCCGCCAGCGAGCATGCCGAGGTGCGCGATGCGCTGGTCGCCGCTTTCCACGGCGCCACCCTGCGCGTCTATGCCAATGACGACGTGGTTGGCGTCGAGGTGGGCGGCGCCGTCAAGAACGTGCTGGCCATCGCCACCGGGCTTTGCGACGGCCTGCAGCTGGGCCTGAATGCCCGCGCCGCGCTCATCACGCGCGGCCTGGCCGAAATGACGCGCCTGGGCGTGGCGCTGGGCGCCCGCGCTGAAACCTTCACCGGCCTCTCGGGCCTGGGCGACCTGGTGCTCACGGCCACCGGCGACCTGAGCCGCAACCGCAAGGTGGGCCTGTTGCTGGCCCAGGGCCAGACGCTGGCGCAGGCGGTTGCTTCGCTGGGCCATGTCGCCGAAGGCGTGTACTGCGCCCGCACCGTGGTGCAGCGCGCCGCCGGCCTGGGCGTCGAGATGCCGATCGCGCAAAGCGTGGTGGCCTTGCTGGACGGCAAGCTCCAACCCGCCGAAGCGGTGGCGATGTTGATGGGACGCGGGCCTACGGCCGAACTGGCCTGAATCTCCACTTCACGCCAAGGCGTGGCTACTTGCACAGATGCAGCGTCACCAGCAGCGAGGCGTCCTGCACCGCCGTCAGGCCGTGCGGCACACCGCCTGCCAGCCAGAGCAACTGGCCGGCTTTCATGGGCTGGGTCTGGCCGTTCGCGGTGAAGGCCACCTCACCCTCCAGGCATTGAACGGTGATTTCGCCTTTGACCTGGTGCGAAGGCACGGTTTTGCCGGCCGGCACGATGAGGCGCATGACTTCCAGTTCATCGCTTTTGAACAGCGCGACGGTCCTGGCTTCCGAGAGTTTTCCCGCCAGCGGCTGGACGTTGATCAGCTGCCCGGAAGCGGCGTGGGGAATGGCCATGGTGGAACTCCTGCAACGTGGGGGCAATATGCCAAGCCTGGGAACTTTATACCCCAAGGCCGGCGTCGCCCGTCCCCGCGTTTGACCTGATCAGGCCGGCACCACCGCCCCGGGAATCGCCTTGTTGTAGTACAGGAAAACCTCGTCGCGCACCCAGTCCAAAGATTCGTACAGGGCCTGCGCCTTGTGGTTGGTCCTGGCGGTGCTGAGGTCCAGCCGCGCGAAGCCGTTCTGCCGCGCATGGTCGTGGGCCGCCTGCATCAGCGCGCGGCCGGCACCGGTCTGGCGTGCTGGGGGCGCCACATAAAGATCGTAGAGCGTCAAGATCGGCTGAGCGATCACCGAGCAGAAGCTGGGGTAGAGCTGGCAAAACCCCACCAGCGATTGCGCAGCATCCGCAGCCTGGGCGACCAGGATCACCGATTCCTGGTTCCGCATGCGGTCGCCGATGAACTGCAAGGCCAGTCCGTCGTCGGCGGGCTGCTCGTAGAACTGCCGGTAGGCGTCAAACAGCGCGGCCACGGCCGGCAGGTCGGGCAGGGCGGCGAGGCGGATGGACACTGCGCTCATGCCGGCGGCACCCTAGATTTCCAGGTTGTCGATCAGCCGCGTGCTGCCCAGCTTGGCCGCGCCCAGCACCACCAGCGGCTCGCCGGCCAGCGGGCCCTGGGGCGCCAGCAAGTCGGCGCGGCGGCGCACGGTGAGGTAGTCGGGCTTCCAGCCGCGGCGCGCCAGCGCCTGCATGGCCTGCGCTTCCAGCGCGGGCAGGTCGGGCGTGCCGCCGGCGCGGGCGGCCTCGCCCAGCGCGCGTATGGCCTTGGAGAGCTCCACAGCCTCGGCGCGCTCGGTCGCACTCAGGTAGCCGTTGCGGGACGACAGCGCCAGGCCGTCCTCGGCGCGCTGGGTCTCGCCGGCCAGGATATCGATGGGCAGCGCGAACTGCTGCACCATGCGCCGCACCACCATGACCTGCTGGTAGTCCTTCTTGCCGAAGGCCGCCACGCCTGAGGGCATGCCGGCGAACACGCAGCTGAACAGCTTGAGCACCACGGTGCTCACGCCGATGAAAAAGCCGGGCCGGAAGTGGCCCTCCAGAATGTCGCTCAAGTCGGTGGCTGGATGCACCTTGTAGGTCTGTGGCTCGGGGTAGAGGTGTTTTTCGAGCGGTGCGAACAGCACATTGCAGCCGGCGGCTTTCAGGCGCTCGGCGTCGGCGTCCAGGGTGCGCGGATAGCTGTCGAAGTCCTCATGCGGCGCGAACTGCAGGCGGTTCACGAAGATGCTGGAGACGGTGACGTCACCCAGCGGCTTGGCCTGCCTGACGAGCGCGATGTGGCCGTCGTGCAGGTTGCCCATCGTGGGGACAAAGGCCGGGCGCTTGTAGGGGCTGAGGGCCTCGCGGAGTTCGGGGATGGTGTGGACGATCTGCATCTTTTGTTCTCCTTGGGGTGTTACCCCTTCCCCCTCTGGGGGAAGGTTGGGATGGGGGCTGGCTGCGTCAACGACCCGGCGGCTGCTACCAGTGCCAGCCGCCCCCATCCCCGCCTTCCCTCAGTGGGGGAAGGAGAAAAACCGTTACCACGCATGCGTGGCGTTCACCGGAAAGCTGCCGTCCTTGACGGCGCGCACATAGGCTTCCATGGCGCCGCGCACGCTGGCGCTTTTGTTGTCCGGGCCTTCCATGAAGTTGCGCACGAACTTCGGCATCTTGCCCAGGTTCATGCCCAGCATGTCGTGAAGCACCAGCACCTGGCCGGCCGTGCCGCTGCCCGCGCCTATGCCTATGGTGGCGCAGTGCGCGAGTTCTTTGGTGAGTTCGGCCGACAGGGCCGCGGGCACCATCTCCAGCACCATCATGGCGGCACCGGCGTCCTGCAGTTCGCGCGCCTGCTTCTTGAGCGTGGCGGCGGCTTCTTCACCCTTGCCCTGCACGCGGTAGCCGCCCAGCGCATGCACGGTCTGCGGCGTCAGGCCCAGGTGGGCGCAGACGGGAATGCCGCGCTCGACCAGGAAACGCACGGTCTCGGCCGTCCAGCCACCGCCTTCCAGCTTGACCATGTGGGCGCCGGCCTGCATCAGCACCACGGCGCTGCGCAAGGCTTGCTCTTTGGACTCGTGGTAGCTGCCGAAGGGCAGGTCGCCTATCAGCCAGGCCGTGGCCTGCGAGCGGCGCAGGCCGTTGGCCACGCATTCGGTGTGGTGGCGCATGGCCTCGAGCGTCACGCCGACGGTGCTGGTCAGGCCCTGGCAGACCATGCCCAGTGAATCGCCCACCAGGATGCACTCCACGCCCGCCGCATCGGCCACGGCCGCGAAGGTCGCGTCGTAGGCCGTCAGCATGGTGATTTTTTCGCCGTGCGCATGCATTTCGCGCAGGCGCGGCAGGCTCAGCGGCTTGCGCGCCGACGGCGTGGACGAGGGCGGCAGCGTGCCGTAAGGCGTGGCGGAGGTGTTGGGGGTATTGGAAGGAGACGTCATGGGCGCGATCCGGAATTTAGCGAGAGTCTAACCAGCTTCGCCGCGCTTTTTTGCACGCGATTTAGAGAGCCCAGACAAGCTGTGCGTGTTACCGAACTTCGGGCGCCGAGCGGCTCATGCCCAGGCGTTCCAGCAGCTTCACGTCGGCCTCGGTGTCGGGGTTGCCGGTGGTCAGCAGCTTGTCGCCGTAAAAAATCGAATTGGCGCCAGCCAGGAAACACAGGGCCTGCACGCCGTCGCCCATCTGCTGGCGGCCGGCCGACAGGCGCACGCGCGCGGTCGGCATGGTGATGCGGGCCACGGCAATCGTGCGCACGAACTCGAACGGGTCCAGGTCGGCCTGGTTGGCCAGCGGCGTGCCTTCGACCTTCACGAGGTTGTTGATGGGCACCGACTCGGGGTAGGGCGTGAGGTTGGCGAGCTCGGCCACCAGGCCGGCGCGCTGGCGGCGCGTCTCGCCCATGCCGACGATGCCGCCGCAGCAGACCTTGACGCCCGCGCTGCGCACGCGTGCCAGCGTGTCCAGGCGGTCCTGGTAGTCACGCGTGGTGATGATGTCGCCGTAAAAGTCGGGGGCGCTGTCGAGGTTGTGGTTGTAGTAGTCCAGGCCCGCGCTTTGCAGGGTTTGCGCATGGCCGTCTTCCAGCATGCCCAGCGTGGCGCAGGTTTCCAGGCCCAGGGCCTTCACGGTGCGCACCAGCTCGGCGACTTTTTCGATGTCGCGGTCTTTGGGCGAGCGCCAGGCCGCGCCCATGCAAAAACGCGTGGCGCCAGCGGCTTGGGCGCGTTGCGCGGCGGCCAGCACTTCGGCGGGCTCCATGAGCTTGCTGGCTTCCACGCCGGTGTCGTAGCGCGCGGCCTGCGGGCAGTAGCCGCAGTCTTCGGCGCAGCCGCCGGTCTTGACCGACAGCAGGGTGGCGAACTCGACGCGCGTCGGGTCGAAGTTTTCGCGGTGCACCGTCTGCGCGCGGTGCATCAGCTCAGGGAAGGGCAGGTTGAACAGCGCTTCGATGGCGTCAACGCTCCAGCGTTGGTCGCCGGCGGGGGCTGGCGCCGCTTTGGCGCGGGGGCGGTGCAGGGTGACGGTTTGTTCTGCGGCGTGGGACATGTGTTCTTCCTTCCGAAGCGTGGGTTTTGGAGTCTAGCTGAAGAGATGGGGGCGATGAGGTGTAACGATCAAGCGGCCTGCCGCTCCAGCGCGCCCAGGGCTTCAATCAATTGGTCGACGTCGGCGTCACTGTGCGCGGCCGACAGCGCGATGCGCAGCCGGGCCGTGCCTTCGGCCACGGTGGGCGGGCGTATCGCCGGCACCCAGATGCCGCGCTCGCGCAGGCCGTCCATCACGGCCAGGGCTTTGTCATTGGGGCCTATCAGCAGTGGCTGGATGGCGGTTTGCGAGGCCGACAGCTGCCAGCCGCTGCCCTCAAGGCTTGCCGTGAGGCCATCACGCAGGCGCGCGATGAGGCGCTGCAGGTGCGCGCGCCGCCATTCGTCCTGCTCAATCACTTGCAGGCTGGCGCGCAGGGCGCTGGCCAGCAGCGCGGGCGAGGCGGTGGCAAATATATAGCTGCGGGTTTTCTGCAGCAGCCATTCGACCAGCGCCTCGTCGCCCGCCACAAAGGCGCCGGCGACGCCAGCAGCCTTGCCCAGCGTGGCCATGTAGAGCACGCGGCGCGAGGCCCGCGCGCCATGCAGGCCGGCGGCGGCCAGGCTGCCCCGGCCCTGCGGGCCCAGCACGCCGAAGCCGTGGGCGTCGTCCAGCAGCAGCAGGGCGTCGTGGCGCTCGCACAGCGCCAGCAGCGCCGGGATGTCGGCGCTGTCGCCGTCCATGCTGAAGACGGCGTCGCTGATCACCAGCTTGCGCGGCGCGGTGCTGCGCGCGAGTTCTCCCGCCAGCGCATCGAGGTCGGCATGTGCGTAGCGGTGTATCTGCGCGCGCGACAGCCGCGCGCCGTCGATCAGGCAGGCGTGGTTGAGCGCATCAGAAAAGATCGCGTCGCCGGCGCCCMCCAGCGCCGGCACGATGCCGATGTTGGTGGCGTAGCCCGCGTAAAAATACAGAGCGCGCGGCAGGCCCACAAAGGCCGCGAGTTCGCGCTCCAGCGCCGCATTGGCCGCGCTGTGGCCGCTGACCAGCGGCGAGGCGCCGGCCCCCACGCCATAAGCGTGCGCACCTTCACAGGCCGCCCGCACCAGGACCGGGTGGGTGGCCAGGCCCAGGTAGTCGTTGCTGCAAAAGGCCAGCATGCTCTGGCCGTCCACCGTCAGGCGCGCGCCGCTTTCGGGCACGACCTCACGGCGCCGGCGGCGCAGGTGGGCGCTGTCCAGCTCAGCCAGGCGGGCCGGGAATTCATCGAGCCAGGAAGCGGTCGTCATTGCCATGCGGGGGGAAGCTCAAAGATGACCGCGCGCGGGTCGGGCACGGCCTGGTGGGGAATGGTGGCCAGCAGCGGCGCCTGCAGTTTTTGCCGCAGAAAGGCGATGTTGTCTTCTTGCGCCAGCATGGTGGCATCGACGTGGTTGGCCACCCAGCCCGCCAGCGTGAGGCCGCGCGCGCGTATGGCATCGGCGGTCAGCAGCGCATGGTTCAGGCAACCGAGCCGCAGGCCCACCACCAGCACCACGGGCAGGCCCAGAGCCTGGGCCAGGTCGGCGCCGGTTTCACTGTCCGACAGCGGCACCTGGAAACCGCCCGCGCCTTCCACCACCACGGCGTCGGCCAGCTGCGCGAGCCGGCGATGGCAGTCCACCAGCTCGGCGATGCGGATGGGCCGGCCGGCACGGCTAGCGGCGATGTGCGGTGACACCGGGTCGGGCAACAGCACCGGGTTGTCGAGTTCGGGCGGTACGCGGCAGGTCGAGGCGGCGCGCAGCGCGACCACATCTTCGTTGACGTCCTCTCCATTGAGCAGCACCGTGCCCGCCGCCACGGGTTTCATGCCGACGGCACGCACATGGTGGCGGGCCAGCGCATGCAGCAGCGCGGCGCTGGCCAGGGTCTTGCCCACGCCGGTGTCGGTGCCGGTCACGAACAACGAGATCGGCCTGCGCGCGGCTTCAGCCATGGGCGCCTTCTTCGGCCAGCGTGGCCGCCAGCGCCGCCAGCGCGCCGCGCGCCAGGTGCTGGGCGGGTTCCGCATCCATCACATAGGGCGGCATGGCGTAAATCGTCTGGCCTATGGGTCGCAGCAGCACGCCGTTCGCCATCGCGTGCTGGGTGTAGCGGCGCGCGAAGTGGGGAAGGCTGCCGGGCTCCACGTCCCAGGCCCAGATCATGCCGAGCCGGCGCGCATGCCGGACGGCTTTGTGTTGCGTGAGCGGCGCGAAGGCCGCGTCCAGCGCCTGGGCCAGTTCGGCGTTGCGCGCCAGCACGTCGGTCTGCTCGAACAGCTCCAGCGTGGCCAGCGCGGCGCGGCAGGCCAGCGGGTTGCCGGTGTAGGAATGCGAATGCAGAAATCCGCGCGCCACCTCGTCGTCATAAAAGGCTTCGTAGACCGTGTCGGTGGTCAGCACGGCCGACAGCGGCAGCGTGCCGCCGGTCAGCCCTTTGGACAGGCAAATGAAGTCCGGCCGTATGCCGGCCTGCTGGTGCGCGAACATGGTGCCGGTGCGGCCGAAGCCGGTGGCGATTTCGTCGGCGATCAGATGCACCTCGTAGCGGTCGCACAGCGCGCGGGCTTCGCGCAGGTAGGCCGCGTCGTACATGGCCATGCCGGCGGCACACTGCACCAGGGGCTCGACGATGAGGGCGGCGGTTTCCGCGTGGTGCTGTTCCAGCCAGGCCTGCAAGCTGGCGGCGGCGCGGCGTGCCACGTCCGCCGCGTTTTCGCCGGCCTGGGCGCCGCGCGCGTCGGGGCTGGGCACGGTGGCGGCCAGGCGCACCAGCGGCGCATAGGCTTCGCGGAATATCGCGATGTCGGTGACCGCCAGCGCACCCACGGTTTCGCCGTGGTAACCGCCGGCCAGGCCTATGAAGCGGCTTTTTTCGGGTCGGCCGCTGTTGCGCCAGTAGTGCGCGCTCATCTTGAGCGCGATTTCGGTGGCGCTGGCGCCGTCGCTGCCGTAGAAGGCATGGCCCAGGCCCGTCAGCGCGCCCAGGCGCTCGGAGAGTTCCACCACCGGCGCGTGGGTGAAGCCGGCCAGCATCACGTGGTCCAGCGTGTCGAGCTGGTCGCGCAGCGCCGCCTTGATGTGCGGATGGCCGTGGCCGAACAGGTTGACCCACCAGGAACTGACGCCGTCCAGGTAGCGCCTGCCTTCAAAGTCGTAAAGCCACACGCCTTCGGCACGCGCGATGGGCACGGGCGGCTGGGTCTCGTGCAGCTTCATCTGCGTGCACGGGTGCCACACATGGCGCAGGCTGCGCCGGATCATCGCTGCGTTGTCCATGAGGCCTTGTGATGAGGGGGAAAAGATCGCGGCCTCGGGCATCGCCGGGCCGCAAGGGCTCAGGGTTGCTGCACCGGGATGGTGGAGCGCTCTTCCTTGATGCGGTTGTCCGGGTTCACGAAGACCAGCTTGGGGCTGAAGCCCGCGACGTGTTCCTCATGCACCTGGGCAAAGGCGGCAATGATGACCAGGTCGCCCACGGCGGCGCGGCGCGCGGCCGAGCCGTTGACCGAGATGATGCGGCTGCCGCGTTCGGCGCGTATCGCATACGTGATGAAACGCTCGCCGTTGTTGATGTTCCAGATGTGGACCTGCTCGTTCTCGGCCAGGTTGGCGGCGTCCAGCAGGTCTTCGTCGATGGCGCAGGAGCCTTCGTAGTTGAGTTCGCAATGCGTCACCGCGGCGCGGTGGATCTTGGATTTGAGCAGGGTTCTGAACATGGTGGGCGTCGATGAAAATGGGGCAAGAGGCAAAGCGCCACTGTGGGGCGGATGGGCGCGGATCGCGGTATACAGGCGCCTGGCTGGCCGCTGTAACATTTGCGACAGTTTTCGGCTCTATTTAATAGTTTAGTGCACGGTATGGCGTGCTTCCAATCTTAGATTGCTTATGAAAAAGTCATTTGATTTCACGGCCGAAGCGCTGGCCGCCCTGGCCCAGGCCGACGCGGCCCGTGCCCTCGCGGAAGACATAGGCGCGGGCGACCTGACGGCTGGCTTGATAGACCCAACCCGCCAGGCCCGCGCGCAGGTGCTGGCGCGCGAAAGCGCCGTCGTCTGCGGCGCCGCCTGGGTTGAGGCCACGGTGCGGCAGCTGGACCCGCAGGCCCAGCTGACCTGGCATGTGAAGGACGGCGAGCGCTGCGAAGCCGGACAGGTGGTGTTCGAGGTGCGCGGCCAGGCCCGGGCCCTGTTGTCGGCCGAACGCACGGCGCTGAATTTTTTACAGCTGTTAAGCGCCGTCGCGAGTAAAACAGCGGTTTACGCCGACATCGTCAAAGGCACGAAGGCCGTCATCGTGGACACGCGAAAAACCCTGCCGGGCCTGCGCTTGGCCCAGAAGTACGCCGTGGTCACCGGCGGCGGCACCAATCACCGCGTGGGCTTATACGACGCCGTGCTCATCAAGGAAAACCACATCGCGGCGGCCGGCGGCATTGCCCAGGTGCTGGCGCGCGCGGCCGAGGTCGCTTCGCAGGCCGATTTTGTGCAGATCGAGGTCGAGAACCTCGACGAGCTGGCCCAGGCCCTGAATGCCGGCGCGCGCATGGTGCTGCTGGACAACATGAGCCTGCCCGACCTGAAAGAGGCTGTGCGCATCAACGCCGGCCGCGCCGTGCTGGAGATTTCCGGCGGTGTCACGCTGGACGGCCTGCGCGTCCTGGCCGAAACCGGCGTGGACCGGATTTCCATCGGCACGCTGACCAAAGATGTCCGTGCAATTGATTTTTCGATGCGCTTTGACGCACAGGCGGCCTGAGCATGCAAGCAACCCTGCCGATTCGCGTCGACTACGAGCAGCCTGAAGCGGCGGGCGCCTGCAGCACGCACCAGGCCTGGGCCCGCGTGCCGGCCGAGCCGACGCAGGCTGAGCGCGCGGCGCTTAAAAGCCGCATCCGCGAGCTGCTGAAGGCGCGCAACGCCGTCATGGTGTCGCACTACTACGTGCACCCCGACCTGCAGGACCTGGCTGAAGAAACCGGCGGCCTGGTGTCGGACTCGCTCGAAATGGCGCGCTTCGGCCGCGACCATGCGGCGCAAACCCTGGTGGTTTCCGGCGTGCGCTTCATGGGCGAGACGGCCAAAATCCTGTCGCCCGAAAAACGCGTGCTCATGCCCGACCTCGACGCCACCTGCTCGCTGGACCTGGGCTGCCCGGTCGACGAATTCGGCGCCTTCTGCGATGCCCATCCGGACCGCACCGTGGTGGTCTACGCCAACACCAGCGCCGCCGTGAAGGCGCGCGCCGACTGGGTCGTCACCTCCAGCTGCGCGCTCGACATCGTGCGCGCGCTCAAAGCGCAAGGCCAGAAAATCCTCTGGGCGCCGGATCGGCACCTGGGCGGCTACATCCAGCGCGAGACTGGCGCCGACATGGTGTTCTGGAACGGCGCTTGCATCGTGCACGACGAGTTCAAGGCTTTCGAGCTGCAGGCCCTGAAAGCCGAACACCCCGGCGCGCGCGTGCTGGTGCACCCCGAGTCGCCCGCCGACGTGGTGGCGCTGGCCGATGCTGTGGGTTCCACCTCCGGCATCCTGAAAGCCGCGCGCGAGATGGATGCCAAAGAATTTATCGTCGCGACCGACAACGGCATGCTGCACAAGCTGCGCACGCTGAACCCCGGCAAGACCTTTATCGAAGCGCCCACCGCCGGCAACAGCGCCACCTGCAAAAGCTGCGCGCACTGCCCCTGGATGGCCATGAACGGCCTGGCCGGGCTGGCGCAGGTGCTGGAGACCGGCACGAATGAAATCACCGTCGATGCGGCGCTGGGCCAACGCGCCCGTTTGCCGATTGACCGCATGCTGGCCTTTACCGAAGCCCTCAAGGCGGGGCGGCCGGTGGCGGGGCTGGTGCCGCACATAGGCGCGGCCTGATCTGACGTGACCGGCAGCCTCTCCGCCCTTATCGATTTCGCCGATCCCCAGCAGTCCGACGGGCCGCGCCTGCGGCAGGCCTTCGGCGCGCCGCGCGAAGTACTGGTGGCACATCGGCCCGAAGAGGTGCGCGCGGTGCTCGATGCCGCGCAGGCGGCGGCGCAGCGCGGCGCCTGGTGTGTGGGCTACCTGCGCTACGAGGCCGCCCCCGCTTTTGATGCCGCGCTGGTGGTGCACCCGGCCGACGGGCCGCTGGCCTGGTTCGCGGTGCATGAGCAGGCGCTGCCCTGGCCGCAGCCGACACAACAGGCTTCGCCGCAGCTGCAATGGCAAGAGGCGATGGCGCGCCCGGCCTTCGACGCCGCCCTGGCCGAACTGCAGCGCGCGATTGCCGCCGGCGAGTATTACCAGGTCAATTTCACGGCGCAGATGCGGGCTGCGCTGAAGGGCGATGCCGGCAGTGCGCTCGCCCTGTTCCAGGCCTTGCAACGCGCCCAGCCCGGCGGCTATGCGGCGTTTCTCGACATGGGCGAGGAGCAATTGCTGTCAGTCTCGCCCGAACTGTTTTTTGACTGGCGTGAAGGCCTGCTGCTGGCCCGGCCCATGAAAGGCACGGCGCCGCGCGGCATCAATCCCGCGGACGATGCCGCGCAGGCTGAGGCCCTGCGCAACTCGGCCAAGGAGCGCGCGGAAAACGTGATGATCGTCGACCTGCTGCGCAACGACCTGTCGCGCATCGCCGAGCCTTTCAGCGTGCGTGTGCCGCGCCTGTTTCACACCGAGGCCCTGCCGGCGGTGTGGCAGATGACTTCGGACGTGGAGGCGCGCACGCGGGCCGGCTGCAGCCTGGCCGATGTGTTTGCCGCACTGTTCCCCTGCGGTTCGGTCACGGGAGCGCCCAAGGTGCGGGCCATGCGGGCGATCCGTGAACTCGAACGCGGGCCGCGCGGGGTGTACTGCGGTGCCATCGGTGTGCTGCGGCCGGGCGGTGCGGCGACTTTCAACGTGCCCATCCGCACCGTGAGCCTGCGTGGCCTAGAAGCGCGCTGCGGCATCGGCAGCGGCATCACCTCGGGTTCCGTAGCCGAAGGTGAATGGCAGGAGTGGCGCCACAAGCGGGCCTTCCTGGAGCGTGCCAGCATGCCTTTTGACGTCCTCGAAACCTTGGCCCTCGAAGCGGGCCGGTTACGCAACAGGGATCACCATCTGGCGCGCATGGCGGTTTCCGCGGCCCACTTTGGCCGCCTATGGGAGGCGGCGCAGGCCCACGCCTGCCTTCAGGATCTGGCACAGGCGCACCCGCAAGGCCTCTGGCGTGTGCGCCTGCTGCTCAACGCCGACGGAAAATTCAGCGCCCAGGCCTATGCCATGGAAGCGTCGCCGGCCCAGGTGCGCTTGCAGCTGGCCGAGCGTCCGCTGGACGCGGCTGACGGTGAGTTTGTGCGCTTCAAAACCACGCACCGCGCCCACTACGACGCTTTCACGCCGGCCGCGCCGGACGTGTTCGACTGCGTGCTGTGGAATGCGCGGGGCGAGATCACCGAATGCACACGCGGCAACATCGCGATGCGGGTGAACGGCCGCTGGGTCACGCCGCCGCTGGCCTGCGGGCTGCTGCCGGGCGTGGGCCGCGCGCTGGCCTTGCAGGAAGGCCGGCTCAGCGAAGCCGTCGTGCGGGTCGACGAATTGGCAAGGGTAGAGGCCTGGGCCTTTGTGAACAGCCTCAGGGGCTGGATAGACGCGACCCTGGCCTGAACCCGGCTTGCCTTAAAGCTTTTCCTTGACGTAGGACGCGCGGTCCATGTCCACCATCTCCACGCTCAGTTGCACCATCAAGCCGGCGGGCCGGGGGCTCAGGCGGCGCAGCACTTCGGCGATGCGCGCACCCAGGTCTTTTTTGGCTTCAGGCGTGCGGCCCGACAGCAGGCGCAGTTGCGCGTGCACAAAGGCGCGTGAGGCCGGCGTGTTGCCGATCTCAAAATCGTCCAGCGCCACCAGGCGGGTTTTCAGGTCGGACTCGTCCTGGATTTCAGGGCTGGCGGTGAGTGCCTGGTTCAGGGCCTTCAGCACTTCGGCCTTGGGGAAGCCGGCCAGGTTGCTGGAGTATTCAACGATCAGGTGAGGCATGTAAGTTCCAGATTGGGAAGTGATAAAAAATCGGGAAGGATCAGCTTCCGGGCGGCACCAGTACGGTGGGGATGGCCTGTTCAGCGATGCCGGGGTAATCGCGGCTGAAGTGCAGGCCGCGGCTTTCGTGCCGGCCATGGGCCGAGCGCACGATCAGGTCGGCCACCTGCACCAGGTTGCGCAATTCCAGCAGGTCGCGCGTGACGCGGAAGTTGGCGTAGAACTCCTGGATCTCGGCATCCAGCAGCGCGATGCGGTGCGCCGCGCGCTCCAGCCGTTTGGTGGTGCGCACAATGCCCACGTAATTCCACATGAAGCGGCGCAGCTCGTCCCAGTTGTGCGAGATCACCACGGCCTCGTCGGCGTCGGTGACCTGGCTTTCGTCCCAGGCGGGCAGGGCCGGCGTTTCGGCGGTGGCTTCGGCTTCAATCGCGGTCGCCGCGGCGCGCGCCAGCACCACACATTCGACCAGCGAGTTGCTGGCGAGCCGGTTGGCGCCGTGCAGGCCGGTGCAGGCGGTCTCGCCGATCGCATACAGGCCCGCCACATCGCTGCGGCCTTGCAGGTCGGTCAATACGCCACCGCAGGTGTAATGCGCGGCCGGCACCACCGGAATCGGCTGGCGCGTGATGTCTATGCCGAGTTCGAGGCAGCGCTTGAGGATGTTGGGGAAATGTTCCTGTAAAAACGCCGGGCTCTGGTGCGAGATGTCCAGGTAGACGCAGTCCAGGCCGTGCTTTTTCATTTCGAAGTCGATGGCGCGCGCCACCACGTCGCGCGGCGCGAGTTCGGCACGTTCGTCATGCGCCGGCATGAAGCGCCCGCCGCCGGCCGAGGGCGGCAGCAGCAGCTTGCCGCCTTCGCCGCGCACGGCTTCGGTGATCAAAAAGGATTTGGCCTCGGGGTGGTAGAGGCAGGTCGGGTGGAACTGGATGAACTCCATATTGCCCACTCGGCAGCCCGCGCGCCAGGCGGCGGCAATGCCGTCGCCGGTGGCGGTGTCGGGGTTGGTTGAATAAAGGTAGACCTTGCCCGCGCCGCCCGTCGCCAGAATCGTCTGGCCAGCGCCGAAGGTCAGCACCTGGCCGCCGGCCGTGTCGAGCACATAGGCGCCGTGGCAGCGTTTGCCGGACCGCTTGAGTTGGCGGTCGGTGATGAGGTCGACCAGCATGTGGTGCTCAAACAGCGTGATGCCCGGCGTGGCGCGCACCCGCTCTATCAGCGTGCGCTGCACGGCAGCGCCGGTGGCGTCGGCCGCGTGCACGATGCGGCGCTGGCTGTGGCCGCCTTCGCGGGTCAGGTGCAGCTCGCCTGGGTGCTCGCCGTCTTCAGAAAACGCCACACCCAATTTACGCAGCCAGGCGATGGCCCCGGGCGCGCCCTGCACCACGGCCTGCGTGGCCGGCAGGTCGCACAGGCCGGCGCCGGCGACCAGGGTGTCTGCTACGTGCTGCGCCAGCGTGTCGCCTACAGCCAGCACGGCGGCCATGCCGCCCTGGGCCCAGGCGCTGGAGCCGTCATTGAGTTCGCGTTTGGTGACCACCGCCACGCGCCGTCCCGGGGCCAGCAGCAGCGCGGCGGCCAGGCCGGCCMGGCCGCTGCCGATGATGAGGACGTCAAAGGCGTGCTGCGGCGGGGCCGGCAAGCGTGTCATTGAAGGATGAAGGGTTGGGGCCTAAGCCGGCGTGTACGCCAGGCGCACATAGATGGGCGCGAAGGCCTCGGCCTGCGTGACTTCGAGCAGGCCTTCCTTGGAGAGCTCCAGCAGCGCGATAAAGGTCACGACCAGCACCGGCATGCCGCGCGCGGCGTCGAACAGCTCTTCGAACTCCAGGAACTTGCGGCCCTGCAGCTTGCGCAGCACGATACTCATGTGTTCTCGCACCGAGAGTTCTTCGCGGCTGATCACGTGGTGCTGGATCAGGCGGGCGCGCTTGACGATGTCGCGCCAGGCTTCCTGCAGGTCGACCACGTTGACGTCGGGAAAGCGCGGCTGCAGCGACTGCTCGACATAGACCTGGGCGCGCAGGAAGTCGCGGCCGAACTGCGGCACTTCGTTGAGCTTGTGGGCGGCCAGCTTGATCTGCTCGTACTCGAGCAGGCGGCGCACCAACTCGGCGCGTGGATCTTCAGGTTCCTGGCCCTCGGCCACTTTTTTGGGCGGCAGCAGCATGCGCGACTTGATCTCGATCAGCATGGCCGCCATCAGCAGGTATTCGGCCGCCAGCTCGAGGTTGGTGGCGCGAATCTCGTCGACGTAGGTCAGGTACTGGCGTGTGACCGCCGCCATCGGGATGTCGAGGATGTTGAAGTTCTGCTTGCGGATCAGGTAGAGCAGCAAGTCCAGCGGGCCCTCGAAGGCCTCGAGGAAAACCTGCAGTGCATCCGGCGGGATGTACAGGTCGTGCGGCATGGCGAACAGCGGCTCGCCATACAGGCGGGCCAGCGCGACCTGGTCTATCACCGCGGGCATGTCCGTGCCTGGCGCCTCAGGCTGCGCCTGGCCGGCGGCCGGCGGCAGTTCCTGGGGAGCGGGAGGGAAATGGGGCTGGGACATGAAAAAAGCAGCGGCTGCGGTCGTCGCGAAGGGCTGTGGCGCCCTTATTTGCCGTTGGGGTGGCTGCTGGTGCCGTAGACGTAGGGCTGCTGGGGTACGCGGGCTTCGCCGTATTCGGCCTGCTCGGTCCGGTTCAGGTTCTTGTCCCACAACAGGGCGCGCCCGGCGCGCTGTTCGGCCTCCAGCGTGGGCTTTTGGGCCTTGAGCTGGTCGATGAATTGCGTCGTGTCGGAGGTGTAGTCGGAGCGACGGAAGATGTTGAGGAGGGCCATGGGGTCTAAACTGCCTGAAACGTATAGTGGGCTGATTTTACCGGGGTCTGCCATGCCTTCCTTGTTTCCGTCCTTTTCGCCCTTGTTACCGGCCCAAAAGGGCGGTTCCCCCGCCTTTTCATCAAGAAGGATGTTTGCCTGTATGGGTCTGCTGTCATTTGTCCTGGGCCTGGTGGGCTGCGACCCGCAGCGCATCGCCGAACTCGAGGAGGGCGTGGCCACCGAAGCCGACGTGCGCGCCCGCTTCGGCGAGCCCGAAAAAATCTGGACCGCGGCTGACATGGCCGACACGCCCCTGCCCGGCGCGGCCGCGGCGCCGGGCGCCCGCACCTTTGAATACAACCGCCAGCCGCAGGGCCAGGTCAATTACATGATCACGATAGGCGCCGACGGCAAGATGAGTGCGCTCAGGCAGGTGCTCACGCCGCAGAACTTTGAGAAGGTGCTGCCCGGCATGCGCATGGAGCAGGTGCGCAAGATGCTCGGCAAGCCCATGAAGGTCACGCCCTATGCGCTCAAGCAGGAAACCCATTACGACTGGCGCTACCTGGCCCCGCCATCGACGGCGCGCATCTTCACGGTGGTGTTTGACGCCGACCTGAAGGTCAAGGGCACGGCCTCGGTGGACGAGGAGAGCATCAGCCCCTCCGGCGGTACCCGCTGAGTCGCTCACAAAACCCTCCTGGCGTTGTTGCGCCGCCTTGCCGTGCTGGTGCACTGTCTGCGGCGGCGCGCCTAGCCAGGACCGCTTCGCTGGGCTTTGTGAGCGGCTCTTAAACAGTCTCGATTTTTGCCAGGAAGCCGGAGCGCTCCATCACGGCCAGCGGCTGGGCATTGAGCCCCGCGACCACCAGCCGGCCGCCGCGCAGCACGATGGCCTTGTGCAACTGCTCGAGCACGTCCAGCCCCGAGGTGTCCAGCGACTGCAGCGACTGCACATCCAGCCGCACGACCAGGCCCTTGGGCGCGCTTTCCACCACGCTCAAGATGGGATCGAGCTTGGCCACCGCGCCGAAGAACAGCGAGCCGTAGAGCCGGAAGCTCGCGGTGTCGGCGTCGCGCGAGACCTCGACCACCTGGAACAGGCTGCTCATGCGCTTGACGAAGAGCACGCAGGCCAGGATCAGCCCGACCTGCAGGGCCACCGTGAGGTCGAAGACCACGGTCAGGAAAAACGTGCCCAGCATGATGAGCCGGTAGTGGCTGCTGGCCTGGGGCAGGCGGGCGAACTCGCGCCATTCACCCATGTTCCAGGCCACGTAAAGCAGGATGCCGGAGAGCACGGCCAGCGGCACGTGCACGGCCAGCGGCGCGGCGGCCAGCACGATGACGACCAGCGTGAGCGCATGCACCAGGCCGGAGACCGGCGACGTGGCACCGGAACGCACATTGGTCACGGTGCGGGCAATCGTGCCGGTGGCCGGCATTCCGCCGAAAAAAGGCACGACGAAGTTGGCCACGCCCTGGGCCATCAGCTCCTGGTTGGGGTCATGGCGCGGCAGGCCCGAGACCTGGTCGGCCACGCGCGCGCAGAGCAGCGACTCCACCGCGCCCAGCATCGCGATGGTGATGGTGGGCGCCACCAGCAGGCGCACCGTTTCCCAGGAAAAATCCGGCAGCGCAAAGGAGGGCAGGGCGCGCGGGATGCCGCCGAAGCGCGTGCCTATGGTCTCCACCGGCAGTGACAGCGCGTAGCTGAAGGCCGTCAGCGTCACCAGCGCCACGATGGGGCCGGGCATGCGCGAGGCCATGCGCGTGGCGCGCTTGAGCTGCACGCCCTCGACCGCCTGCATCATGCGTATCAGCCGCATGGTGAAGCCGCCGGCGCCGCGCGACTGCGTGTCGAACAGCCGGGGCCAGATGAACAGGCCCAGCAGGCAGATGAGGCCCAGGCCCAGCGCATAAGGGTTGAAGCTGTCCAGGTGGCCGCCCAGGACCTTGATCTGCGAGAAAAAATCGGCGGGCATTTTGGGCACGACCAGGCCCAGCAAATCCCTGACCTGCGACAGCGCGATCAGCACCGCGATGCCGTTGGTGAAACCCACGACGATGCTGACCGGCACATAACGCACCAGCGTGCCCAGCTTCAGCAGGCCCAGCAGGAACAGCAGCACGCCGGCGCAGGCGGTGGCGATCAGCAGGTTGGCCAGGCCGTAGCGCTCGAGGATGCCGTAGACGATCACGATGAAGGCGCCGGCCGGCCCGCCGATTTGCACCGCTGAGCCGCCCAGTGAGGCGATCAGCGCGCCGGCGATGATGGCCGTCCAGATACCGGCCTCGGGCTTGAGGCCGGACGCGATCGCAAAGGCCATGGCCAGCGGCAAGGCCACAATACCGACGGTGACGCCGGCCCCGGCGTCTTTCAGAAAGCGCTCCCGCGTATAGCCCGCCAGCGCTGAAAACAGGCGGGGGCGGAAGGACGCGAGGTAGGCGGGCCAGTGCATGGGTCCCCGATTGTGGCGCTGCGAGTTGTCGGACGAAGCGTCCTTTGCGTGACTTTTTTCCATTGTTCGCAATGTAAAGATTCGTTACATTAAAGGCGAGAATTAGACCTAATTGATTACTTTTTAGGGGGCTTACTGACTCAAAGCTTGTCGGCTAGGTCAGGATACGCCTCGGCATGTTCGGCATGCTTTTTTCGGGGGACGTGATTGCCTGTTGTTGTTTCTTCGCTGGTACTGCCGCGCTTGCCATCCCTTGCCGCCTTCCTGGCCGCTTTGCTGCTGGCCCACGCCATGGCGCTGGCGCAGGAAGTTCCTGTTTCCCCAGCGCTAGACGCTCCCGCCGGTATCCCCGCCACAAACCCCGCAGCCGTGGTGACTGGCCCTTTCAAGGCCGGGCGCGGCGTCATGGGCGAGGGCCAGGTGCTGGTCGACAACTCGGGCACGCTGACCTTCGAGCAGGTTCGCAGCAAGTTTGATGCCGGTGAGGGCAGTCCCGTCGAGTCAGGGGCCATCATGCCCACCGGGGGCGGGGCGGCGCTGTGGTACCGGCTGGCCTTGCCGGCGGTCGGTGAGCCCACGCCACTCATGCTCACCGTTCCCCATCCCAATATGGACAGCGTGGACCTGTACCGACCCGCGCCTGGGGCATCCGGCGCCGGTGCCTGGCAACTCGAGCGTTCGGGCGACGCGGTGCCCGTCTCGGCCTGGCCGGTGCGCCATCTGACGCCGGCGTTCGAGCTCCTGCTGCAGCCCGGCGAAACCCGGCCCACCTACCTGCGCGTGGCGCACAACTATCCCATCAGCGTGCCCTGGCAACTGTCCGACCCCGACAGCTTCCACGAACAGTCCAAGGAGGCGCACCTGCTGCTCGGGGTGTACATAGGCCTGGTGCTGCTGATCGCGCTGATGAGCGCGCTACATGCCGCGTCCTGGCGCGACGGCATCCATCTTTTTTTCGCGGGCTATGTGCTGGTGGTGGCAGCGGGCCAGCTGGCGCTGACCGGGCTGGCCGGTGAATTCCTCTGGCCGGGCAGCGCCTGGTGGAACGACAGTGCGCCGGTCGCCATGACGCTGGCCACCGCCGCGTTGCTGCACCTCTTTTTACGGCAGATGGTGGTTGACCGCGACGCACCCTGGCTGTCACGCGGCCTGCTGATGATGACGCTGATAGGCGCGGGCATCCTGGCGGCTTTCCTGGTGATGGGCAACAAGTCCTCCTTCAACCTTGCCACCCCTTATTACCTGGGCAGCATGGCCGTCTACCTCAGCGTGGCCGGCTGGTATGTCTGGCGCCGGCCCCTGGTCGGCATGTGGGTGCTGGCCGCCATGGTCTGCCTGACGGTGGGTTCGGTGTTTCCCATACTGCGTACGCAGGGCCTGCTGCCGCTGGGGGTGGCCACGCAGTACGGCGCGCAGATAGGCGCGGCATTCGAGATCCTGCTGCTGGTGGTGGCCCTGTACCTGCGCAGCCGTGAAAAGCGCGACAACCAGGCCCGCGTCGGCGCGCTCACGCGCGTGGACCCCTTGACCGGGCTGGGCAACCACCGTGTGTTGCTGCTGCGGCTGGACGCCCTGCTGGTGCGCCAGCGGCGCGACCCGGGCGCCGGCGCGGTGATGCGCGTGCGGCTGGGCAACGCCATCGACATCCGCCAGGATTACGGCATGGAAGCGGCGCAAAGCGCGGTGGTGCAGGCCGGGGCCTGCGTGGCGGGGGTGGCCAGCGACGGCGATACCGTGGCGCGGCATCGAGACGGCGATTTTCTGCTGATCCTGCAGGGCCACCTCACGCGCGACGAACTCACGCAGATGGCGCAGCGCCTGATCGCCCGCGGCCTGGCCGACAGCCCCAGCCTGCCGCCCGGCACCATGATGCAGTTCAGGATCGCCGTGGCCGAGGCGCCTTTCAACCAGCCCGACGCCGAGCAGTTGCTGCACGCCATGGGCGATGTGCTGAGGGAGCTGTCTGGCCGTTCCGGCACCGGCCTGCGCTTTATCAGCGCGGCGGCAGGCTGAGGCCGGGCGGCGCGGAAAGCGCTCGCCCTGTCCGCGGCTTAGTGGATGCGCATGCCCGGCATCGCGCCCGGCAGCGGTTCCAGCACATAAATACCCGGCTGGGCTTTTTCATCGGCATGGCTGGCGGCCAGCACCATGCCTTCGCTGATGCCGAACTTCATTTTTCGCGGCGCCAGGTTGGCGACAAGCACCGTGAGCTTGCCGACCAGGTCTTCGGGTTTGTAGGCCGAGGCGATGCCGCTGAACACATTGCGCATGCGGCCCTCGCCGGCATCCAGCGTCAGGCGCAGCAGCTTGGTCGAGCCTTCGACCGCTTCGCAGTTGACGATTTTCGCGATGCGAAGGTCGACCTTGGCGAAGTCGTCAATCGTGATAGTGGGGGCCAGCGCCTCGCCGCCCGGCAGGTCCGTGGGCGCGGCTGGTGCGGCTTCGGCCTGGGCCGGTGCTTCAAACAGCGCATCGAGCTGCTTGACGTCGACGCGCTGCATCAGGTGCTTGTAGTCGCCGATCACATGGCCCTTGCCCAGCATGGCGCCGGCGTCGGCAAAACCCAGCGGGCCGACCTTCAGGAAAGCCTCAACCTGCGCGGCCAGCGCGGGCAGCACAGGCTTGAGGTAAATCGTGAGCAAGCGGAAGGCTTCGATGCAGACGGTGCAGACGTCCTGCAGGCGCGCGTCCATGCCGTCCTGCTTGGCGAGCTCCCAGGGTTTGTTTTGGTCCACATAGGCGTTGACGCGGTCCGTCAGCAGCATGGTTTCGCGCAGGGCCTTGGCGAATTCGCGGCTCTCATACAGCGGCGTGATCACGTCCTTCGCGGCGCGCAGCGCGTCCAGCAGCGCGGCGCCGTCGGCCGACACTTCGCCGAGTTGGCCCGCAAAGCGCTTGCTGATAAAACCCGCGGCGCGGCTGGCGATATTGATGTACTTGCCCACCAGGTCGCTGTTGACGCGCGCCATGAAGTCGTCGGCGTTGAAGTCGATGTCCTCGTTACGCGCATTGAGCTTGGCGGCCAGGTAGTAGCGCAGCCATTCGGGGTTCATGCCCAGGCTCAGGTACTTGAGCGGGTCCAGGCCGGTGCCGCGGCTCTTGCTCATCTTCTCGCCGTTGTTCACGGTGAGGAAACCGTGCACAAACACGTTGTCTGGCGTCTTGCGGCCGCTGAAGTGCAGCATGGCCGGCCAGAACAGGGTGTGGAAGGTGACGATGTCCTTGCCGATGAAGTGGTACTGCTCCAGGCCGGGCGTGGCCATGTAGGCGTCGTAGTTCTCGCCGCGCTTTTCGAGCAGGTTTTTGAGCGAGGCCAGGTAGCCGACCGGCGCGTCCAGCCATACATAAAAATACTTGCCCGGCGCATCGGGGATTTCAATGCCGAAGTAAGGCGCGTCTCGGCTGATGTCCCAGTCGCCCAGGCCTTCGCTCTTCGTGCCGTCGGCGTTCTCGCGCACCGAGAACCACTCCTTGACCTTGTTGGCGACCTCGGGCTGCAGCTTGCCGTCCTGCGTCCATTTTTCGAGGAATTCCACGCAGCGCGGGTCGGACAGCGTGAAGAAAAAATGCTCCGAGCTCTTGAGCACCGGCTTGGCGCCCGACAGGGCCGAATAAGGATTGATCAGGTCGGTGGGCGCGTAGACTGCGCCGCAGACCTCGCAGTTGTCGCCGTACTGGTCCTTGGAATGGCAGTTGGGGCATTCGCCCTTGATGAAGCGGTCGGGCAGGAACATGTTCTTCTCGGCGTCGAAGAACTGCTCTATGGTCTTGGTGGCGATCAGGCCGGCTTTTTTGAGGTCCAGGTAAATCTGCTGCGCGAGCTGGTGGTTTTCCGGGCCGTCGGTGGAATGCCAGTTGTCGAAGCTGATGTGGAAACCGTCCAGGTAGGGCTTGCGGCCCGCGGCGATGTCGGCCACGAACTGCTGCGGCGTCTTGCCGGCTTTTTCGGCGGCGATCATGATGGGTGCGCCGTGGGCGTCGTCGGCGCCCACGAAATTCACGGCATGGCCCTGCATGCGCTGGAAACGCACCCAGATGTCGGCCTGGATGTATTCCATGATGTGGCCGATATGGAAATTGCCGTTGGCATAGGGCAGGGCGGTGGTGACGAACAGGCGGCGCTGGGACATGGTTATCTTTGTAGGCTTAATGAGGGTAGAACCTGTTCACGGTCTAAACGGGGCCGCGTTGGGGTGCAATCGGGATGAGTGGGCCGACCGGGCACGTCGCATGGGCTAATGCCCATGCAAGGGACTGGGTGGCTCAATCGCCCGATTTCACCCCAACCCGGAGGGCAAGCGCCTTCTCGGGCGGTCTGCGGCGTTGCGGCGCTAACCCATAGCTGTGCTATGGGTGTCGCACCGCGCCTTGCATCCCATCCCGAGAAGGTGCTTGCGCGGCCCCGTTTAGACCGTGAACAGGTTCGAACCCGCGATTTTAAGTCGCCCAGGGGCTACGTTGCCCCGCCAAGCCCCCATGACCCCAGTGGGCGCCGCCACGGCGTTAGACTTCAGGCCAAGCCCCCCGCAGGCCCGCCGCTCCCCCAGCGCCGGCCCACCCCGACAGATTCAACGGAGTATTTCCCCATGTCCCTGGACACACAGGCAGTCCTGAATGCCGCACAGACCGTGCTCGACCCGAATACCGGCAAGGATTTCGTCAGCACCAAGGCGCTTAAAAACCTGCAGCTCAGCGGCAGCGACGTGTCCTTTGATGTCGAGCTGGGCTACCCGGCCAAGAGCCAGATTGCCGGCCTGCGCAAAAGCCTGATCGCCGCCGTCAAGGGCGTGGCGGGTGTGGGCAACGTCTCGGTCAACGTCACGGTGAAGATTGCCAGCCACAGCGTGCAGCGCGGCGTGCAGCTGCTGCCCAACGTCAAGAACATCATCGCGGTGGCTTCCGGCAAGGGCGGCGTCGGCAAAAGCACCACCGCCGTCAACCTGGCCCTGGCCCTGGCGGCCGAGGGTGCCAGCGTCGGCCTGCTCGACGCCGACATCTACGGCCCCAGCCAGCCCATGATGATGGGCATAGAAGGCCGGCCCGAGAGTGTGGACGGCAAGAACATGGAACCCATGGAGAACTACGGCATCCAGGTGATGTCCATCGGTTTCCTGGTCGCCCAGGACGAGGCCATGATCTGGCGCGGCCCCATGGCCACCCAGGCGCTGGAGCAGCTGCTGCGCCAGACCAACTGGAAAGACCTGGACTACCTGATCGTCGACATGCCGCCCGGCACCGGCGACATCCAGCTCACGCTGTCGCAGCGCGTGCCCATGACGGGCGCGGTCATCGTCACCACACCGCAGGACATCGCGCTGCTCGACGCCAAGAAGGGCATCAAGATGTTCGAGAAGGTCGGCGTGCCCATCCTGGGCATCGTCGAGAACATGGCGGTGCACATCTGCAGCAACTGCGGCCATGCCGAACACATCTTCGGCGAGGGCGGCGGCAAGAAGATGGCGGCCGACTA
Source organism: Polaromonas sp. P1_H6 (assembly GCF_056405195.1). Classification (NCBI taxonomy): domain Bacteria; kingdom Pseudomonadati; phylum Pseudomonadota; class Betaproteobacteria; order Burkholderiales; family Comamonadaceae; genus Polaromonas; species Polaromonas sp. P1_H6. The sequence goes on along the minus strand of NZ_JBFUCN010000004.1, from coordinate 43,070 downwards.
CAAGATGGACTACCTGGGCGCGCTGCCGCTGGACATGCAGATCCGCCTGCAGGCCGACAACGGCCGGCCCACTGTGGTGGCCGACCCGGACGGCGAGGTCGCCGGCATCTACAAGGCCGTGGCGCGCAAGATGGCCGTCACCGTGGCGGCCAAGGCCAAGGACTTCTCCGCCAAGTTCCCGACCATCACCATCAGCAAGAACACCTGAAGCGCACCAGGCGGCGAGGCGCACCCCCATGAACCTGCTGGCATCCCTGCGTTACCTGGCCGCTCTCGACGAGCACAAACATTTCGGCCGCGCGGCGCAGGCTTGCCACATCACCCAGCCGGCGCTGTCCAACGCGCTGCGCGCGCTGGAGCGCGAGTTCGGCACCGTCATCGTGCGGCGCGGGCGCAACTTCGAAGGCCTCACGCCCGAAGGCGAGCGCGTGCTGCTCAGCGCCCAGCGCATGCTGCATGAGCGCGAAATGCTGCAGCAGGAGCTCGACAGCGGCATCGGCAAGCCGCAGGGCAGCCTCAGCATAGGGGCAGTGCCCACCGCCATGCCGGTTGCCGCGCGCTTTTGCGCGCTGCTGCAGGCGCGCTACCCCGGCATCTCGCCGACGGTGCGCTCCATGAGCTCCAACGAGCTGGAAGCCGGCCTGGAAAGCCTGTCCCTGGACATGGGCCTGGGCTATACCGACCGGCTGCGCGCCAACGGGCCCAGCCTGCGCCAGATCAAGCAGTACACGGAGCACTACTTCTTTGTTCGCCGCGCCGCCAAGGCGAGCCAGGACCTGATGCAAATAGGCCCCAAGATCACCTGGGCCGAGGCCGCGAAACACCCCCTGTGCCTGCTCACGCGCGAGATGCACAACCGCACCATCGTCGACAAGGCCTTCCAGGAGGCTGGTGAAGCCTGCGAGCCCGTCATCCAGACCAACTCCATCCTCACACTCGCGCTGTCGGTGGCTGAAGGTAATGTCTGCACCGTGATGCCCGGCGCGCTGGTCGGCGCGGTGCGCGGCTACCGTGAACTCGAAGCCCTGCCCCTGGTCAGCCCCGAGGTGCGCACCAGCATAGGCTTCATGGCCCAGGGCGGCGACCCTTCCCGCACCCTCGAAGCGGCCCTGGCCCTGGCCCAGGACGCAGGCTGGCTGCGCCACGCCGCAGCCCACAGCGGCTTGCTCAGCGTCTAGCCGCTTCCAGCGAATCTCCCCCACACCCCAGCAAGGGGCTCCCACACCAGCAGGGGCCGCGGAACCGGCTTTGCCGGGCCGCAGGCGCAGCGGCCCCCTACGTGAGGAAAGGGGCAGCGCGCCGCAGGCTCGAAGTGCGCGACCGTGGGGGCTCTATTGATTTAGTTTTTGAATGGGGGCATGTCTCGATTCAATTTGACCGTGTTGCCGTGTGGCCGCGACACTTCGCGCACCTCGATCAGGGTGGGAAATACATAAGCAATAACACGGAGATGAAAGACATGTCAGGATTTCTCGATAAAGAGCGCATCATTGCCGGCCCCGGCTTCAACCGCTGGCTGGTTCCCCCCGCCGCGCTGGCGATTCACCTGTGCATAGGCATGGCCTACGGTTTTTCGGTGTTCTGGCTGCCGCTGTCCAGGGCGCTGGGCATCAAGGAATCCATCAAATGCGGCCCTGAAGTCGGCTTTTTCGCCGAGCTGTTCACCACCAGCTGCGACTGGAAAATTTCCACGCTGGGCTGGATGTACACCCTGTTCTTCGTGCTGCTGGGCATTTCAGCGGCCACCTGGGGCGGCTGGCTGGAACGCGCCGGCCCGCGCAAAGCCGGTGTGGTGTCGGCTGTCTGCTGGTGCGGCGGCATGCTGATATCGGCGCTGGGCATTTACCTGCACCAGTTCTGGCTCATGATCCTCGGCTCCGGCGTCATTGGCGGCATAGGCCTGGGGCTGGGCTACATCTCGCCGGTCTCCACGCTGATCAAGTGGTTCCCGGACCGCCGCGGCATGGCCACCGGCATGGCCATCATGGGCTTCGGCGGCGGCGCGATGATAGGTTCGCCGCTGGCGGCCGACCTGATGAAATATTTCGCGACGCCGACCAGCGTTGGCGTGATGCAGACCTTCGTTGTCATGGCGCTCGGCTATTTCGTCTTCATGATGGCCGGCGCTTTCGGCTACCGCGTGCCTGAAACCGGCTGGAAGCCCGAAGGCTGGACGCCGCCGCCCGCGAGCAACAACACCATGATCACGCAGCGCCACGTGCACGTGAAAAAAGTCTGGGGCATTCCCCAGTTCTGGCTGATCTGGATGGTGCTGTGCATGAACGTGAGCGCCGGCATCGGCGTGATCGGCATGGCCTCGCCCATGCTGCAGGAAGTCTTCGGCGGCTCGCTGATCGGCGTCGCCAAGAAGTTCGGCGAGCTCGACAAGACCCAGCTGGCGGCCATTGCCGGCGTCGCCGCGGGCTTTACCGCGCTGCTGAGCCTGTTCAACATCGGCGGCCGCTTCTTCTGGGCCAGCCTGTCCGACAAGCTGGGCCGCAAGATGACCTATGTGGTGTTCTTCGTGCTGGGCGGCGTGCTGTATTTCAGTGTGCCGGGCAGCGCGGCGGCCGGCAGCATTTTGCTGTTCGTCGGCGCCTTCTGCGTGATCCTGAGCATGTACGGCGGCGGCTTTGCCACCGTGCCGGCCTACCTCGCCGACATCTTCGGCACCCAGATGGTGGGCGCCATCCACGGCCGCCTGCTGACGGCTTGGGCCACGGCCGGCATCCTGGGCCCGGTGGTGGTGAACTACATGCGCGAATACCAGCTCGGCCTTGGCATCCCGCGTGAACAGGTCTATAACCAGACCATGTACATCCTGGTGGGCATGCTGGTGATAGGCCTCATCTGCAACCTGCTGGTGCGCCCGCTGAACCCCAAGTGGTTCATGACGGACAGCGAACTCGCGGAAGAAAAACGCCTGGCGCACGAAAAAGCCGCAGCCTCCGAATTGCACCGCGCCAACGGCGGCAATGGCGGCAACGGCAGCACGGTCAGCCCCGCGGTGGTGGTGCTGGCCTGGCTCGCGGTGGGCATTCCCCTGGCCTGGGGCATCTACCGCACGCTGCAAAGCGTGGCCAAGTTTTTTGCCTGAGCATTCCTTTACCGATTGATTGACGATTTTTAGTTTCAAGCCAAGCCGTCCCCSCGCCCGCGCGCGGGGACGTCGGCCAAGCCAACAATGAACCATCCTGGTCGCAGTCCCGAAGTCAAAGCCGTCGCCGTCGCCACGGTCGACGAAATGCGCGAGCGCATACGCCGCAAGAGCAAACTCAAGGGGCGCCAGGCGGATGACCAATCCCTGGACGAGGTGCGCGCGCTGATAGGCGCGCGGCCGCAGGCGGGCCACAGGCGCGACCTGTTGATCGAGCACCTGCACACGCTCAATGACGCTTACCGCTGCCTGCACGACAGGCACCTGGTGGCTCTGGCCAAAGAGATGAACATCCCGATGGCCGAGGTCTACGAGGTCGCCACTTTTTATCACCACTTTGAGGTGGTGCGCGGCGACGCCCAGGCCCCGGGCCTGACGGTGCGGGTCTGCGACGGCCTGGCCTGCGAGCTGGCTGGCGCTCAGGATCTGCTGGCGCGCCTGCCGGCGCTGCTCGGAAGCCAGGACGTGCGCGTGATCGCCGCGCCCTGCATAGGCCGCTGCGAGCAGGCACCCGCCGTGGCGGTGCACCAGCAGGCCGTGCCTTTTGCGACGTTGGAGGCCGTGGTTTCCGCGGTCGGCCAGGCCCCGGCGCCCGCAAGCACGGCGCAGGCCGCCGCTCCTTTCATCGCCGCCGATTTCGCTGAACACAGCGTGACCGGTACGGGCACCGGCGAGGTGGCCGCGATGCCCGAGTACACCGGCTACGCGTTGTACCGCGCGCACGGCGGCTACGCGCTGGCCGCCGCAGTGGTCAACGGCGAGGAAGACGCGGAACGCATCATCAAGTCCATGGAAGACTCGGGCCTGCGCGGCCTGGGCGGCGCGGGTTTCCCGGCCGGCCGAAAATGGCGCATCGTGCGCGATCAGCCGGCGCCGCGCCTGATGGCCGTCAACATCGACGAGGGCGAACCCGGCACCTTCAAGGACCGGAGCTACCTGGAGCGCGACCCGCACCGCTTCCTCGAAGGCCTGCTGATCGCGGCCCAGGTGGTGGGCGTGGAGGCCTGCTACATCTACCTGCGTGACGAATACCATGACTGCCGCGCCATCCTGCAGGCCGAGCTGGCCAAACTGTGCGCGGACCCGCCCTGCGAGCTGCCGCTGATCGAACTGCGGCGCGGCGCGGGCGCCTACATCTGCGGTGAAGAGTCCGCGATGATCGAAAGCATAGAAGGCAAACGCGGTGAGCCGCGCATGCGTCCGCCCTACATCGCGCAGGTGGGCCTGTTCGGCCGGCCGACGCTGGAGCACAACTTCGAGACCCTGTACTGGGTGCGCGATATCGTCGAAAAAGGCCCGCAGTGGTTCAGCGGCTTCGGCCGCAACGGCCGCAAGGGCCTGCGCAGCTTCAGCGTGAGCGGCCGCGTGAAGCAGCCCGGCGTCAAGCTGGCGCCGGCCGGCATCACCGTGCGGGAACTGATCGCCGAATACTGCGGCGGCATGGCCGAGGGCCACGACTTCTACGCCTACCTGCCCGGCGGCGCCTCGGGCGGCATCCTGCCGGCCTCGCTTGGCGACATCCCGCTGGACTTCGACACCCTGCAGCCTTATGGCTGTTTCATAGGCTCGGCCGCCGTCATGGTGCTGGGCCACCAGGACCGCGCGCGCGACGCCGCCCTCAACATGATGAAGTTCTTCGAACACGAAAGCTGCGGCCAGTGCACGCCCTGCCGCGTCGGCACGGCCAAGGCCGCGAAGCTGATGCAGGCCGAGCACTGGGACGGCGACACGCTCGAAGACCTCAATGTTGTGATGACCGACGCTTCCATCTGCGGCCTGGGCCAGGCCGCGCCCAACCCGGTGCGCAGCATCCAGAAATATTTCCCGCACGAGATTGGAGCCACCGCATGAACGCTCCCGCCAAACTGGTTGAAGTGACGCCGCAGACCGTCGAGTTCAAGCTCGACGGCAAGACCGTCCATGCCTACGAAGGCGAGACCATTTTCAAGGCCGCCGCGCGCCACGGCGTGGACATTCCCCATCTTTGCTACAAGGACGGCCTGCGGCCCGACGGCAACTGCCGCGCCTGCGTGGTCGAGGTCAAGGGCGAGCGCACGCTGGCGCCCAGCTGCTGCCGCAGCGCCACTGCCGGCATGGAGGTGCAGGCGCAGAGCGAACGCGCGCTCAAGAGCCAGAAGATGGTGCTTGAGATGCTGCTGTCCGACATGCCCGACGCCGGCTACAAATGGAATGAAAAAGACGAGTCGCTGCAGCACGGCGAACTCAGCGAATGGGCGGCCCGCATGGAGGTGCAGGTGCGCCCCCAACTCAAGGCCCTGCGCCGCGAGCAGCCAAAGGCCGACGTCTCGCATCCCGCCATGGCGGTGAACCTGGACGCCTGCATCCAGTGCAACCGCTGCGTGCGCGCCTGCCGCGAAGAGCAGGTCAACGACGTGATCGGCTACGCCATGCGCGGCTCGCACAGCGAAATCGTGTTCGACCTGGACGACCCCATGGGCGACAGCACCTGCGTGGCCTGCGGCGAATGTGTGCAAGCCTGCCCGACGGGCGCGCTCATGCCGAAATCCCAGGTTGGTTCGCAAGTGGTCGACAAAAAGGTCGACTCGGTCTGCCCCTTCTGCGGCGTCGGTTGCCTGCTGACCTACAACGTCAAGGACAACAAGATCGTCAGCGTGGACGGGCGCGACGGCCCGGCCAACCATTCGCGCCTGTGCGTCAAGGGCCGTTTCGGCTTCGACTATGCCCACAGCCCGCAGCGCCTGACGGTGCCGCTGGTCCGCAAGGCCGGCGTGGCCAAAGACCCCGAGGCGCTGCAACATCTCAACCGCGACAGCGCCGACTGGTCCGAGGTGTTCCGCGAAGCGAGCTGGGAAGAGGCCCTGGCCCTGTCGGCCGGCGGCCTCAAGGGCCTGCGCGACACGCACGGCAAGAAGGCGCTGGCCGGTTTTGGCTCGGCCAAAGGTAGCAACGAAGAGGCCTACCTGTTCCAGAAACTGGTGCGCATCGGCTTCGGCTCCAACAACGTGGACCACTGCACGCGGCTGTGCCATGCCTCCAGCGTCGCGGCGCTGCTTGAGGGCGTGGGCTCGGGCGCGGTGAGCAACCAGGTCAACGACGTCGAGCATTCGGACCTGATCTTCGTGATCGGCTCCAACCCCACGTCCAACCATCCGGTGGCCGCCACCTGGATGAAGAACGCGGCCAAGAACGGCGCCAAGATCGTGCTCGCCGACCCGCGCATCACCGACATCGGCAAACACGCTTGGCGAACGCTGCAGTTCAAGGCCGACACCGACGTGGCCATGCTCAACGCGCTGATCCACACCGTGATCGACGAAGGCCTGGCCGACCAGGACTTCATCAGCAAGCGCGCCAGCAACTACGAGGCGCTGAAGGAAAACGTCAAGGGCTACAGCCCCGAGGCCATGGAGCCCATCTGCGGTATCCCGGCGCAAACCCTGCGCGAGGTAGCTCGCGAATTCGCCAAGGCCAAGGGCGCGATGATCCTGTGGGGCATGGGCATCAGCCAGCACGTGCACGGCACCGACAACGCACGCTGCCTGATCGCGCTGGTCACGGTGACTGGCCAGATCGGCAAGCCCGGCTCCGGCCTGCACCCGCTGCGCGGCCAGAACAACGTGCAGGGCGCCAGCGACGCGGGCCTGATCCCCATGATGTTCCCCAACTACCAGCGCGTGGACAACGCCGGCGCGCACGCCTGGTTCGAGAAATTCTGGGACACCCCGCTGGACGAAAAGCCCGGCTACACCGTGGTCGAGATCATGCACAAGGCACTCGCGCCCGACAGCGACCCGCACAAGGTGCGCGGCATGTACATCATGGGCGAGAACCCGGCCATGAGCGACCCCGACCTTAACCACGCGCGCCACGCGCTGGCCAGCCTGCAGCACCTGGTGGTGCAGGACATCTTCATGACCGAAACCGCCTGGCTCGCCGACGTCGTGCTGCCGGCCACCGCCTGGCCCGAAAAAACCGGCACCGTCAGCAACACCGACCGCATGGTGCAGCTGGGCAAGCAGGCGGTCACGCCGCCCGGCGAGGCCAAACCCGACCTCTGGATCATCCAGCAGATCGCCCAGCGCATGGGGCTTACCTGGAACTACGCGGGCGAGCATTCGGGCGTGGCGGCCGTCTACGAGGAAATGCGCCAGGCCATGCACGCGGCCATCTCGGGCATCACCTGGGAGCGCCTGGAGCGCGAGTCCAGCGTGACCTACCCTTGCCTCACCGAAGACGACCCCGGCGCGCCCACCGTCTTCATCGATCGTTTCGCCACCAACGACGGCCGGGTCCACCTGGTGCCCGCCGACATCATCCCGGCCAACGAGCGGCCCGACGCGGACTACCCTTTTGTGCTGATCACCGGGCGGCAGCTCGAGCACTGGCACACCGGCAGCATGACGCGCCGCGCCACGGTGCTCGATGCGATTGAGCCCATGGCCACGGCCTCGCTGTGCGGCGACGACCTGGCGGAGCTCGGGCTGCAGGCCGGCGACGTGATCACCGTGCAGTCGCGGCGCGGCCAGGTCGCCATCCACGTGCGCCGCGACGACGGCACGCCGCACGGCGCGATCTTCATCCCCTTCGCCTATTACGAGGCGGCCGCCAACCTGATGACCAATGCCGCGCTGGACCCCTTCGGCAAGATCCCGGAGTTCAAGTACTGCGCCGTCGCGATACGCCGCGGCGGCCAGGTGTCGGCGACCCAGGGTTATGGCGAAGGGGTTGCCCGCTAGAGGGTCTTTGCCGGCGGGGGGGCATACCCCGCCGTACACTGCGGGCATGCCTGATTTCCAGCTGCGCTCTCCCGAAACAGACGCCGCCACGCCCCGGCCCTGCACGGCGGTGGCCGTCGTCATGCGCCGCGAGCGCATCGACAACCGCTGGCAACCGTGGCGCTGGTCGCTGGCCGACGTCGTGCCGCATGAGGACGGCTTCGGCCCCGCCCCGCGGCTGCTGTTGAAAGACGAACGCGAAGAGCGCTGGCTGCACCCGGGCTTTCTGGTCGAACTGTTCACCGACGACGCCGAAGGTTATTACCTCAACGCCAGCACTGAGCAGCCCTGCTTCTGGGTGGTGTGGCGCATGGAAGAGGAAGCGCGGCTGGCCGAAGAGCCCGTGGCCATTCCCCAGATCGTCACCTTGAGCTACCACGATGCCGGCCGCTGGCTGGACGCGCAGGAAACCGTGGAGCAGGTGCCCGCGCCGCCCGAGGTCGTGCAGTGGCTGCAGGCATTCGTCGACAAACATCACGTGCTGGAGCCCAAGCGCCGGCAACGGCCGCAAAGCTTCAAGCCGCTGAGCGACCGCTTCGGCAACCCGGCCAGCGTGAGCACCGGCAAAAAATCCGGCGGAGGCGGCCATGGCTGAGGAAGCCGGCTTCCTGGGTCGCTGGGCACGCCGCAAGGAAGAGGTGCGCCAGGGCAAGGCTTTGGAGGAACCGGCCGTTGCCGTTCCAGTCACCCCGGTCGACCCCGCTACACCCCCAACTGTGGCGCAGACCACAAGCCCGGCGCCTGACCCTGCCGCTACGCCCGATGCAGCGCCTCCCAAAGTGCTGACACTCGACGACGCCCGGCTGCTGACCAAAGACTCCGATTTCAAGCCCTTCATGGCCGGCGGCGTAAGCCCCGAGGTGCGCAACGCGGCCATGAAAAAACTCTTCGCCGATCCGCACTTCAACGTGATGGACGGCCTGGATACCTACATCGACGACTACAGCAAGTCGGAGCCGATTCCAGAGTCCATGTTGCGGCAGATGGCCAGCGCGAAGTTTTTGGAACTGTTTGGCGACGAGGATGAGGACAAGAAAGATGGCGCGCAGGACGACGCGGCCCCGCCGCGGGAAAGCGCCAATAACCCCACGGATGAAACCGTGGCACAGTCCTCCTATGAAACGCCGGACATAGGCCCGCAGGGGCCGTCCGGTCCGCCAGAGACCAGCCAACCCGTGCCTCCCGTGGCCGGTAGCCAACAAGACCATGCCCACACTGATTTGCGACTGCAACCAGACCATGCCGCTCCAGCCCCAGGCGCTGGGCGCGGCGCTCAATGAGAGCCTGACGCTGCATTCAGCGCTGTGCCGGCGCGAGGCGGGGGCCTTCCAGAAGGCCGTGCAATCGGGCGACGACGTGGTGGTTGCCTGCACCCAGGAAAAGCGCCTGTTCGCCGAGGTCGGCGCGCAGACCCAAGGTGCCACGTCGGTCGTGAAGTTCGTCAACATCCGCGAGACCGGCGGCTGGAGCAAGGACGCCTCCGCCGCCATGCCGAAAATTGCGGCACTGCTGGCCGCGGCCCAACTGCCCGATGCCGAGCCTGTGGCCACGGTTACCTATAAGAGTGCCGGCCGCCTGCTGATCGTCGGCGCGCTGGACCAGGCCGAGCAAGTAGCGGCGCTGCTGGCCGACACGCTGGAGGTGACGATCTTCGCGCAGGGCGTTTCCGTCGCGGCGCAAGCTGGCCTTCCCGCGCAGGAGCGCAAATACCCGGTGGTCAGCGGCGAGCGGCTCGCGCTCAGCGGCTGGCTGGGCGCTTTCAAGGCCAGCTGGGACAAGACCAATCCCATAGACCTGGACCTGTGCACGCGCTGCAATGCCTGCGTGGCCGTATGCCCCGAAGGCGCGATCGACCTGAGCTACCAGGTGGACGCCGGCAAGTGCACATCCCACCGTGACTGCGTGGCCGTCTGCAAAGTGGCCGGAGCGATTGACTTCAACCGCGAGCCGCAAACACTCACCGAGGCGTTTGACCTGGTGCTCGACCTGGGCGCCACGCCGCTGATCACCTTGCATGCGCCGCCGCAAGGCTACTTCGCGCTGGACGCCTCCGCCGGCCTGGCCTCGCCCGGCCTGCTGGCCACGGTGGTCAAGCTGCGCGACATGGTGGGTGAATTCGAGAAGCCCAAGTTTTTTGCCTACAAACAAAAGCTCTGCGCCCACAGCCGCAACGAGACCGTGGGCTGCAATGCCTGCATAGACATCTGTTCAGCGGGCGCCGTCAGCAGTGAGAAAAAGCGCCAGCAAATCGTCGTCAACCCCAACCTCTGCGTCGGCTGCGGCGCCTGCACCACCGTGTGCCCGACGGGTGCGCTCACTTACGCTTATCCGCGCGCGAGCGAACAGGGCGTGCGCTTCAAGACCTTGCTGTCGGCCTACGCCAAGGCGGGCGGCACGCAGCCCGTGATGCTGTTCCACAGCCAGGATGGCGGCCAGCAGGCCGTCGAGGCCCTGGGCCGCGCCGCGCGCCTGCAAAAAACCGTGCGCGGCGTGCCCGCCAACGTGATCCCGCAGGCGCTGTGGCACACGGCCAGCCTGGGCCTGGACCTCTGGCTCAGCGCCATCGCTTTCGGCGCCGCGCAGGTCGCCGTGCTGGTGACCTGTGAAGAAGCACCTGCTTATCTCGAAGGCCTGACGCAGCAGATGGGCGTGGCGCAAGCCCTCATGAACGGCCTGGGTTATGCGGGCGTTCACTTCCAGCTGCTGCGCACGCAAACCGGTGATCTCGCTGGCCTGGACGCCGGCCTGCAGGCCCTGGCCCGCAACCGCCCCGCCGTGCCCGCGAGCCCCGCGCGTTTTGCCGTCGCGCAGGAAAAACGCAGCACGCTGGACATGGCGCTGGACCACTTGATGGCGCAAGCGCCCGCGGCCCTGCCTGAAGCGATTGCGCTGCCGGCCCAGGGCTCGCCCTTCGGCAGCCTGGTGGTCAATGCCGACAGCTGTACGCTGTGCCTGAGCTGCGTCAGCGCCTGCCCGGCCAGCGCGCTGCAGGACAACCCGGAGCGCCCGCAACTCAAGTTCATCGAGAAAAACTGTGTGCAGTGCGGCCTGTGCGCCACCACCTGCCCCGAGGACGCGATCACCTTGCAGCCGCGCCTGCTGCTGACGCCGCAGCGCAAGGAGGCGAGGGTGCTCAATGAAAGCGCGCCCTACCATTGCATACGCTGCGCCAAGCCCTTCGGCACGCTCAAGGGCATCGAGTCCATGCTCGGCAAGCTGGCCGGCCATGCGATGTTCCAGGGCGCCGCGGCCGACCGCCTCAAGATGTGCGGCGACTGCCGCGTCATCGACCTGTATTCCGCCGACAACGAAGTCAGGATCACCGACATCCGCTGAGCACCCGACCACAAAAACAAGACGCCGCCATGACACCCGCCTCTCTCACCGCCTCCGCCCTGGATGAAGAAACCGCGCGCGCCGAGGTCTACGGCCTGCTGGCCGCGCTGTACTATGCCGCGCCAACGGCTGAACTGTATGAAAACCTGCGCGTCGCCGTGACGGCCGCGCCCGCCGAGGGCGCGCTGCTGGAAAGCCCCTGGGGCGAGCTGGTGGCTGCGGCGCGCGCGCAAGACCTGGAGGCCGTCGCCCGCGAGCACGATGCGCTGTTCGGCGGCGTGGGCAAGCCCGAGGTATACCTCTTTGGTTCTCATTACCTCAGCGGCTTCCTCAACGAAAAACCGTTGGCCGCCTTGCGCACCGAACTCGCGGCGCTGGGCCTGGCGCGCGACGAGGCCATGCCCGAAACCGAAGACCACGTGGCCTACCTCTGCGAAGTCATGCGCTACCTGATCGCCGGCGACGACGTGGCCGTGGCCAACCTCACGCGGCAGCGCGAGTTTTTCGCGCGCCACCTGCAGCCTTGGCTGCCCTTGATGTGCGAGGCCGTCGCGCAACACCCCAAGGCGCGTTTTTACGCGGCGCTGGCGGCTTTCACGCAGGCCTTCATGAGTGTCGAGGCCCAGGGTTTCGACATGCTGGGCTGAGGGTCGGGCGAAGTTTTCTCAAATTGAGACCGCCCGCGGCAGGCCGAGCCACGCGGGCTTGCAGGGATCATAAGAGGGCCTATCGTTTTCCCTAGCCCCCCGGATTGAGTCGGGCAATCCATTGTGAAGCAGGTCCCTCTGACGTACAGTACTATGCAAACGGTTGCATACCGAGCAAGCCTTCCCCTTGGAGAACACCATGCAGGACAGCCAGCCAAAACCCTCGCGACGGGGATTCTTTTTCGGCGCCGCCGCCACGGGTGCGGCCGCAGCGGCCGTCGTGGCCCTGCCCGGCGTGCCTGCCCTCCAGGCCGAACTCCCCGCGCCCAAGCCGGCCCCTGAAAAAGGCGGCGGCTATAGCCTCTCGGAACACGTCCAGCGCTACTACAAGACCACCCGCGTCTAGCCGCTCGTTCGCCCGCTTCGCGCCCCGCCCCCCGGTTTCACTTTTCCACGGAGAGCTTCATGCTGCTCACGAAAAAATCCTCCGAAGTCCATCCCGCGCACCGCGCCGGTTCCGCGCGTTTTGTGCAGAGCCTGTCGCGGGGCCTGTCGAATGCCTTGCCCACCATGGACCGCCGCGCCTTCCTGCGCCGCTCCGGCCTGGGCGTCGGCGTGGGCCTGGCCGCGACGCAGCTGACGCTGGTCAAAAAAGCCGAGGCCGCCGCGCCCGGCGCCGCGGCCGACGGGACCGGCAAGATCGAAGTCAAGCGCACGGTGTGCAGCCACTGCTCGGTCGGCTGCGCGGTCGACGCCGTGGTGGAAAACGGCATCTGGGTGCGCCAGGAGCCGGTGTTCGATTCGCCCATCAACCTCGGCGCGCATTGCGCCAAGGGTGCCGCGCTGCGTGAGCACGGCCACGGCGAGTACCGCCTGCGCTACCCGATGAAGCTGGTCAACGGCAAGTACGAGCGCATCAGCTGGGACACGGCCCTCAATGAAATCAGTGCCAAGCTGCTCGAGTTGCGCAAGGACAGCGGTCCCGATTCGGTGTACTGGGTGGGCTCCTCAAAGCACAGCAACGAGCAGTCCTACCTGCTGCGCAAGTTCGTGAGCTTCTGGGGCAGCAACAACTGCGACCACCAGGCCCGCATCTGCCACTCGACCACGGTGGCCGGCGTTGCCAATACCTGGGGCTACGGCGCCATGACCAATTCCTACAACGACATGCAGAACAGCAAGTGCGCGTTGTACATAGGCTCCAATGCCGCCGAAGCCCACCCGGTCAGCATGTTGCACATGCTGCATTCCAAGGAAACCGGCTGCAAGCTGATCGTGGTGGACCCGCGCTTCACGCGCACGGCGGCCAAGGCCGACGAGTATGTGCGCATACGCTCGGGCTCCGACATTCCCTTCCTCTTCGGCGTGCTGTACCACATCTTCAAGAACGGCTGGGAAGACAAGAAATACATCAACGACCGTGTCTACGGCATGGACAAGGTCAAGGCCGACGTGATGGCCAAGTGGACGCCCGACAAGGTGCTCGAAGCCTGCGGCGTGGACGAAGCCACCACGCTCAAGGTGGCCACCATGATGAGCCAGAACCGTCCCAGCACGATTGTCTGGTGCATGGGCCAGACGCAGCACACCACGGGCAACGCCATCGTGCGTGCCTCCTGCATCCTGCAACTGGCGCTGGGCAATATCGGCAAGTCCGGCGGCGGCGCGAATATTTTCCGCGGCCACGACAACGTGCAGGGCGCGACCGACGTCGGCCCCAATCCCGATTCGCTGCCCGGCTACTACGGCCTGGCCGAAGGTTCGTGGAAACATTTCGCCAAGACCTGGGGCGTCGACTTCGACTGGATCAAGGGCCGCTACGCCTCCGCCGCGATGATGGGCAAGCCCGGCATCACGGTCTCGCGCTGGATTGACGGTGTGCTCGAGAAAAACGAGCTGATAGACCAGGATTCCAACCTGCGCGGCGTGTTCTTCTGGGGCCATGCGCCCAACTCGCAGACGCGCGGCCTGGAAATGAAGCGCGCCATGGACAAGCTGGACCTGCTGGTCGTGGTGGACCCTTACCCTTCTGCCACCGCCGCCATGGCCGCCATGCCCGGCAAGGCCGAAGACCAGAACCCCAAACGCGCGGTCTATCTGCTGCCGGCCGCGACCCAGTTTGAAACCAGCGGCTCGGTGACCGCCTCCAACCGCTCGCTGCAATGGCGCGAAAAAGTCATAGAGCCGTTGTGGGAAAGCCGCAGCGACCACATGATCATGCACCAGTTCGCCGAAAAGCTCGGCTTCGCCAAGGAGCTGTCGAAGAACTACAAGATGCAGAAGGTCAAGGGCATGGACGAGCCCGTGCCGGACGACATCCTGCGTGAGATCAACAAGTGCGTCTGGACCATTGGCTACACCGGGCAGAGCCCCGAGCGCCTGCAGGCGCACATGCGCAATATGCACCTGTTCGACGTCAAGACACTCAAGTCCAAAGGCGGCAAGGACAAGGTCACCGGCTACGACACCACGGGCGACTACTTCGGCCTGCCGTGGCCTTGCTGGGGCAACCCGGAGCTCAAGCATCCAGGCTCGCCCAATCTTTATGACACCTCCAAACACGTCATGGACGGCGGCGGCAACTTCCGCGCCAATTTCGGCGTTGAAAAGGATGGCGTCAACCTGCTGGCCGAAGACGGCTCGTATTCCCAGGGCGCCGAGATCACCACCGGCTACCCCGAATTCGACCACCTGCTGCTCAAAAAACTCGGCTGGTGGGACGACCTGACCGATGCTGAAAAAACCGCGGCTGAGGGCAAGAACTGGAAGACCGATGCTTCCGGCGGCATCATCCGCGTCACCATGAAGCTCCACGGCTGCCATCCCTTCGGCAACGCCAAGGCGCGCGCGGTGGTCTGGAACTTTCCCGACGCGATTCCGCAGCACCGCGAGCCGCTGTACGGCAACCGTGCCGACCTGCAGGCCAAGTACCCGACGCATGACGACAAGAAAGCCTTCTGGCGCATGCCCACGCTGTACAAGACCATCCAGCAGAAAAACATCGCCGACAAGGTGCATGAGAAATTCCCGCTGGTCCTGACCTCGGGCCGCCTGGTCGAATACGAAGGCGGCGGGGAAGAAACCCGGTCCAACCCCTGGCTGGCCGAGTTGCAGCAGGAGGCCTTTGTGGAGATCAATCCCAAGACCGCTTCCGATCGCGGCATACGCAACGGCGAGCGCGTCTGGCTGGCCAGCCCGACGGGTGCGCGCCTCAACGTGCAGGCCATGGTGACCGAGCGCGTCGGCCCTGACACGGTATGGATGCCCTTCCACTTCTCGGGCCGCTGGCAGGGTGCCGACATGCTGGCCTACTACCCCAACGGCGCGGCACCGGTGGTGCGCGGCGAGGCCGTGAACACCGCGACAACCTATGGTTATGACAGCGTCACGATGATGCAGGAAACCAAAACAACCGTCTGCAATATCGAACGTGCGGCATAAGAGGAGCAAGACATGGCAAGAATGAAATTTGTCTGTGACGCCGAGCGCTGCATCGAATGCAACGGCTGCGTCACCGCCTGCAAGAACGAGAACGAAGTCCCCTGGGGCGTTAACCGGCGCCGCGTGGTGACACTCAATGACGGCGTTCCCGGCGAGAAATCCATTTCGGTGGCCTGCATGCACTGCAGCGACGCGCCATGTATGGCCGTCTGCCCCGTCAACTGCTTTTACCGCACCGACGAGGGCGTGGTGCTGCATGACAAAGACATCTGCATAGGCTGCGGCTACTGCTCCTATGCCTGCCCCTTCGGCGCGCCGCAGTTCCCGGCGGCCGGCACTTTCGGCGTGCGCGGCAAGATGGACAAGTGCACCTTCTGCGCCGGCGGCCCCGAGGTCAACGGCAGCCAGGCCGAGTTTGAGAAATACGGCCGCAACCGCCTGGCCGAAGGCAAGCTGCCGGCCTGCGCCGAGATGTGTTCCACCAAAGCCCTGCTGGCCGGCGACGGCGACGTGGTCGCCGATATCTTCCGCAACCGCGTGGTGCAGCGCGGCAAGGGCGCCGAAGTCTGGGGCTGGGGGACAGCCTACGGATCGAAACAAGCGGGCCAGCCGCCCGCGGGAGCCAAATCATGAAGCGCCTCGCGATGCTGGTTTGCCTGGCGGCCGCGCTGACCGGCTGCGGCGAAAAACCGCAGACCCTGGGCGCCGCGCGAAACGACGGCGCGGCTTTCCAGGGCACCGACAACGCCTTCGCGGCGCCCGGCTGGACCAAGGGCGACAAGACCAGCTGGGAGCAGGGCCTCAAGGCCCGCGCGCAGAACAGCCAGAACGAATACACCAGGACGGGTACGTCGAAATAGCGACCGGAGGCCTTATGTTGTTTGCCCGACCCGTTCTTTTTCTGCTGGCAGCCGGCCTTGTCGGGCTGGCGGCCGCGCAGTCCCCTGCGCCGGCAGCCGCGCCCCAGTCCCCTGGTGTCGCCGCGCCCGCACCGGCCGCAGCGGGCGGCATCCAGGGCCAGAATATTTTTGAGGTCAAGCCCGACGCCAGCGCCGACCCCAACTACGCGAAGCAATCCAACGGCGAACGCGCCAAGGTGCAGCCCGGCAACAACGCGCCCCTATGGCGCCAGGTGGGCGAGGGCGTCACCGGCTACAGCAGCCTGCCCAAAAGCGAGGCGCCCGAAGCCGGCAACCTGATCCAGCCCTTTGTGCAATACCCCGGCTCGCGCCTGACCAACGCCGGCGAGGCCTGGCGCCAGGTGCGCAACCACTGGATCATTCCCTACGGCGGTTCGCTGTTCCTGATCGTGCTGCTGGCGATCGCGATTTTTTACTTCAGCAAGGGCTCGATCAAAACCCATGGCGCCGACACCGGCCGCAAGATAGAGCGCTTCACGCCTTTCGAGCGCGCGGCGCACTGGTCCAACGCGATCGCGTTCTCCATCCTGGCCATTTCCGGCCTGGTGATGGCCTTCGGCAAGTTCTTCCTGTTGCCTGTCATAGGCGGCGCGCTCTTCGGCTGGCTGACCTGGACGCTCAAAACCATGCACAACTTCGCCGGCCCGCTGTTCGCGGTGTCGCTGGTGATCGTGTTTTTCACTTTCCTGCGCGACAACTGGCCGCAGAAAGGCGACCTTCGCTGGCTGGCCAAGGGCGGCGGGCTGATCAAGGGCGACGAGCCGCCTTCGAACCGTTTCAACGCGGGCGAAAAACTCATCTTCTGGGGCGGCGTGTTCTTCCTCGGCATCGTGGTCGTGTCCTCGGGCTTTGTGCTCGACAAGCTGCTGCCCGGCCTGGTCTATGAGCGCGCCACCATGCAGGTCGCGCACATGGTGCATGCCGTGGCCACGGTGCTCATGATGTGCATGTTCCTCGGCCACATCTACCTGGGCACCATCGGCATGCAGGGCGCCTATAAGGCCATGCGAACCGGTTATGTCGACGAGACCTGGGCCAGGGAGCACCACGAATACTGGTATGACGAGGTCAAGGCCGGCAACATCCCGGCCCAGCGCAGCACGCCGCCGGTGGATCCGCCGGGCCAGATCGCACAGGCATAGAAAGGACTCCACGATGAAAAAACTCCTGATCCTGGCCACGCTGGCCGCCGCGTCGGCCACGGTGCTGGCCAAGCTGCCGCCGCTGAGCGACGAGGCCAAGGCCAAGGCCGCCGAAGCTGCCGCCAAAACCGCGTGGACCGGCAAGGTCGATGCCTACCAGCTGTGCAAGTCGCAGGACAAGGTGGCCGCCGCCTATTACAAGTCCGCCAAGGCCGCCGGCAAGGAAACCAAGCCGCCGGCGCCTGCGCCCGCCTGCGCTGACCCGGGCCCCTTTGCCTATACGCCGCCGCAAGCCAAACCGCTGGAAGCCGCGGGCGCGCATTCGCCGGCCGGCACGGCCGCCAGCCCGCCCAGCACCAAGCAGCCTGATGCGGTAGGCAACCCCGCCAAGAAATCCTGACCCTTTTCACTCCCGAAGAGCCGACTCCGCAAGGGGCCGGCTTTTTTGTTGTAGTCTTGCCGCATGCCCGTTTCGACACCTCTCCTGCCGCGCCTGACCCATGCCCAGGCGCCCCTGACCTGCGAGGTGGAGGCCGTCAACGAATACGGCGAAACGCAGCGCATCTCCATCCCGGCCGAGCGCGCGCTCACGGTGTACGTCGACAAGCGAGAGCTCGTGACGCTGATGACGCTGGGCGCGCACCCCGAGCTGCTGGTGCTGGGCTACCTGCGCAACCAGCGGCTGGTCAAGGATGCGGCCGACATCGACTCCATCACCGTGGACTGGGACGTCGGCGCTGCCGCCGTCAAGACGCGCCATGGCATCGAAGACATTGAAGAAAAAACCGCGCGCCGCGTGGTTACCACGGGCTGCGGCCAGGGCAGCGTGTTCGGCGGCCTGATGGACGAGGTGGAGGGCATCGTGCTGCCCCGCGATGCACGCATCAGCCAGGGCCAGCTTTATGCCCTGGTCAACACCATCAGGCTCAAGGAAACGACGTACAAATCCGCCGGCTCGGTGCATGCCTGCGCGCTGTTCGCGATGACGGCCGGTGATCCCGAGATGCTGCTGTTCGTGGAAGACGTTGGCCGCCACAATGCAATAGATACCATAGCGGGCTGGATGGCCATGCAGAATGTGGCCCCCACGCTTGTCGCTTCGCGTACTGCGCTGCCCCCCGAGGGGGCGCTGCGCCTGCGGCCCGGCAAAGCCGGTTCCGCGGCCCCTGCTGGGGAAGAGGGGAGCTGGGAAGGCCTGGTGTTTTATACGACCGGCCGCCTCACCAGCGAAATGGTCATCAAATCCGCGCAGATGGGCGTACCCATCGTGGTCTCTCGCAGCGGCATCACGCAGATGGGCCACCAGGTCGCGCAGGCCGTGGGCCTGTGTGCCATAGGCCGCGCCACCAACAAGCGCTTCGTCTGCTACGCCAACCCGCAGCGGCTCACGCTGCAGCCCGAACTCGCCGGCGCCAGGCCGGCCCCTTTTTCCACCGCGCCGACATGACCGCTACCGATACCGACGTCCAGCCCACGCTTCCCGGAATTCCCGAAGCGTTGCCTATGCGCGGCAAGCCGGGCGCCGGCCTCTCGCTGCTGCGCTGGGTGGGCGAGGGCCTGCGTGCGGGAGTGTTCCTGAAACCTCGCGTGGCGGGGAGCGCGCCCACGCCGCTGCAGGTGCTGCTGCTGACGGTGCTGGTGCTTGGCCTTGAACTGGCGTTAGCCCGCCTGGAAGTGGCCGGCCCCGCGCGCCTGGACCTGCAGGCCTGGCTGTCGGGTTGGTGGACCGCGGGCGTGTTCCTGGGCCTGGCCTGGTGGGCCCTTCCCACGCTGGACACCGCACGAGCGGGCAGCCCGGATGAATCCGCCGGCGAAGGCTTGAGCGGGATCGCCGCCTGCTTCGTTTTGTGGCTGCTCTCCTCGCTTCCGGCGACGGTGCTGTACCAGGGGGTCATCGCTGCTTTCGCCCAGGGTTGGGTCAAGAGTTCGGTGTTCTCGTCGCCCTGGGTTTACTGGGGCTTTTACGGCCTGTTCGTCACCTGGGGCGTAGGAACGGCCGTCGTGCTGGTCTGGCGCTTTGCCGGGCCGGGCTGGCGCACGGCGATGTTCGCGCTGGTGCTGGTAGTCTCCAGCGGCCTCATGGCCTGGCAATTCGAGGTCCGCACCTGGCAGCAAGACTACGCCGCGCGCGGCGACGCCGACGACGGGCCCCGGCTGCAACTGAGCCAGCAGACCTTCGAGGTGCAGCAGGCGCTCTGGGAAAAGACCATGGCCGCCATCGCGCATGAGCGCCCCGGCGTCACCGACGTGTACGCCCTGGTGTTCGCCCCCTATGCCTCGGAAGACGTGTTCCTGCGCGAAAGCACCCTGGTCAGCCGCGTGCTGGCCGAGCGTTTTGACGCCGAAGGCCGCGTGGTGCACCTGGTCAACCACGCCACCACCACGCAAACCCACCCCTGGGCCACCGCGCTGAACCTGGAGCGCGCCATCGACGCGATTGCCCAGCGCATGGACCGCGAGAAGGATGTACTGGTGGTCTATATGACCTCGCACGGCGCCGGCGACTTCAAGCTGGCCGCCTCCCACTGGCCGCTGGAAGTGCCGCCCGTAAGCCCGGCCGAGCTGCGCGAGGCGCTCGACAGGTCGGGCGTGCGCAACCGCGTGATCGCGATTTCGGCCTGCTATTCCGGCGGCTGGGTCGATGCGCTGGCCGGCGACACCACCCTGGTCATGACGGCGGCCGACGCCACCCACACCTCCTACGGCTGCGGCCGACGCTCCGAGCTCACCTTCTTCGGCCGCGCCCTGTTCGACGAGCAGCTGCGCAAGACGCATTCCTTCGAGCAGGCCTTTGCCCGCGCCGTGCCGCTGATCAAGCAGCGCGAGATCGACGCCGGCAAGGAAGATGGCTTTTCCAACCCGCAGATCCGGGTCGGTGCCGGCATCGCGCCGGTGCTGCGCGCGCTGGAAAAACGCCTGGACGCGCTGCCGTCGGCCGCCGCTGCCGCGCCTGGGGCCGCCGGCCGTCCATAACCCGGTTCGAAACCCGGCCATCGCCCAGGGCTGCGCACTTTGCGTTATGGTCGGCGCATGAACACCCTTTTCCTCAAGCTCGGCTGGAAAACCATGCTGCGCGACCTGCGCGCGGGTGAGCTGCGCCTGCTCATCGTGGCTGTCACCCTGGCCGTCGCGGCGCTGACGGCCGTCGGCTTTTTTGCCGACCGCCTCAAGGGCGGTTTGCAGCGCGATGCACGCCAGCTGCTGGGCGGCGACGCCGTGGTCCGCAGCGACGGCCAGACGCCTGCCGCTTTTATCGCGAAGGCGCAGGCGCTGGGCCTCAAGGGCATTTCCACCGTCACCTTTCCCACCATGGGACGCGCTACCGAAGCCGACGGCGGCGCCAGCAAGCTGGTGGCCTTCAAGGCCGTGCCCGAAGGCTATCCCCTGCGCGGCAGCATGAAGGTGGCCGGCAGCCCCGAAGAGCCCGGCGCCGACACAAGCGAGGTGCCCGCCCCCGGCACGGCCTGGGCCGATGCCTCGCTGCTCGACGCGCTGGGCCTCAAGCTCGGCCAGACGCTGCTCATGGGCGACGCCGGCTTCAAGCTCACGCGCATCATCGTGCAGGAACCGGATCGAGGCGCGGGCTTTATCAGCTTTTCGCCGCGCGTCATGGTCAATGAGGCCGACGTCAAAGCCACCAACCTGATCCAGCCCGCCAGCCGTACCAACTACCGTTTTGCCGTCGCCGGCGACGACAAGGCGGTGAAGGCCTACGTCAAATGGGCCGACGCGGAAATCAAGAAACCGTTTGAACAGTCGGGGGTGCGCGGCGTGCGCCTGGAGTCGCTCGAATCGGGCAGCCCCGAGATGCGGCAAACGCTGGACCGCGCCGAAAAATTCCTCAACCTCGTCGCGCTGCTCGCGGCTCTGCTGAGTGCGGTGGCGGTAGCCATTGTGGCGCGCGGCTTCGCCGCCAAGCACCTGGATGACTGCGCCATGCTGCGCGTGCTGGGCCAGCCGCAGCGCACCATCGCGCTGGCGTATACGTTTGAGTTCGTGCTGGCGGGGCTGTTTGCCAGCGCGCTCGGCGTGGTCCTGGGTTTTGCCGTGCATTACGGTTTTGTGCTGCTGCTGGCCGGCCTGGTCGAAACCGCGCTGCCGGCCGCCACCTTCTGGCCCGTGCTGTTCGGCATGGGCATGGGCCTCACGCTGTTGCTGGCTTTCGGCCTGCCGCCCGTGCTGCAGCTAGCCCAGGTGCCGCCGTTGCGCGTGATCCGCCGCGATGTCGGCAACCTGAAGCCCGCCTCGCTGGCCGTGCTGGGCGTGGGCATGGCCGGTTTCGCGGCCTTGCTGGTGGCCGCCAGCAGCGACCTCAAGCTGGGCCTGATCGCCGTGGGCGGCTTTGCCGGTGCGGTGCTGGTGTTCGCCGTGGCGAGTTTTGCCGCCGTCAAGCTGCTGCGCGCCAGCGTGCATGAGGCGACCGCGCCGCGCTGGCTGGTGCTGGCCACGCGCCAGCTCTCGGCCCGTCCGGTGTACGCCGTGGTGCAGACCAGCGCGCTGGCCGTCGGCCTGCTGGCGCTGATGCTGCTGGTGCTGCTGCGCACCGACCTCATCAGCAGCTGGCGCAAGGCCACGCCGCCCGACGCGCCCAACCGTTTTGTCATCAACGTGCAGCCCGAGCAGGGCGAGGCCTTCCAGCAGGCGCTGCGCGACGGCGGCGTGAAAAAATTCGACTGGTATCCCATGATCCGCGGCCGCCTGGTCGCGGTGAACGGCAAGCCCGTCACGCCCGACGATTTTGAGGACGACCGCGCCAAGCGCCTGGTCGACCGTGAGTTCAACCTCTCCAACAGCGCCGACATGCCTTCGCACAACCAGGCCAGCGGCGGGCGCTGGACGCCCGGCGAAAAAGACGCCGTCAGCGTCGAGGATGGCCTGGCCAAGACCCTGGGCCTCAAGCTCGGCGACACCCTGCGCTTTGACATAGGCGGGCAGACCAGCGAGGCCAAAATCACCAGCCTGCGCAAGGTCGACTGGGGTTCGATGCGCGTCAACTTTTTTGTGATGTACACGGTGGCGAAATTGCCGGCCGACGTTCCCGTGTCCTTCATCAGCGCCTTCCGCGCGCCCGAGCCGGTTGCGGCGACGCCCGGCCAGCCGCGCCCGCAGAGCTTTGACAACACCTTGGTCAAAGCCTTTCCCAACATCACCAACGTCGACATGAGCAGCACGCTGGCCCAGGTGCAGCGCGTGTTGGACCAGGTGATCCGCGCGGTCGAATTTTTGTTCGGCTTCACGCTCGCGGCCGGCCTGGTCGTGCTGTTCGCCGCCATCACCGCCACCCGCGAAGAACGCGCCCGCGAATTCGCCATCATGCGGGCGGTGGGGGCGCGGGCCTCCTTGCTGCGGCAGGTGCAGCGGGCTGAGCTGGCGGGGGTTGGGTTGCTGGCTGGATTTTTAGCTTCCATCGTCGCGCTGGCTGTGGGATGGGGGTTGGCGCGGTTTGTGTTTGAATTTAACTGGACGGGGTCTTGGACTGTGCCTTTGCTGGGGAGCCTGGCTGGGGCAGTGTTGGCGTTGGCTGCTGGGTGGTGGGGTTTACGGTCTGTTTTGAATACGCCTGTGGTGGAGACGTTGCGGAAGGCGCAGTAGAGGGCCGGTTCTTGCTCCGGCTGGGCGCTCGCTGCTGAGAGTGGCTGGCCGGGGTCGCCCGGCGGCGACTCACTTTTCTTTGCTTCGCCAAAGAAAAGTAAGCAAAAGAAAGGCGACCCGCAGTCTGGGTCCCCTACGCTGCGCTTCGGGGCAACCTGCGGTGCTCGACTACGGCGGGGTCTCGCGCAAACTCGCCTTCGGCTCAAACAAGCGCGATCCCTGATCCGCCTACGTCTGCGCTCCTCGGCCCAGCCAGGACGGGGCAATCGGGATCGGGGAAAGAAGACAGAAAACGAAAATACCAAGAAGACAAATACAAACAAGGACTCGCCGTGGCGAGTCCTTGTTTCTTAGGTATTGGTATTCCTTCCCCACCCCTTGTGGATGCGCCGAGGAGCGGAGGTCCAGACGGATCAGGGATCGCGTTGTTTGAGCCGAAGGCGAGTTTAGCGAGACCCCGCCTGGACCGAGCACCGCAGGTTGCCCGTAGCGAAGCGAAGGGACGCAGCAACCAGGGTCGCCTTTTCTTTTGCTTACTTTTCTTTTGGCGAAGCAAAAGAAAAGTGAGTAGCCGCCGGGCTACCCCCGGCCAGCAGACCTCAGCAAAGACCACACCGTCGGAACAAGAAAAGACATCAACATTACCCCTCCAAATCCGCCTTAAAACCCCCTCATTCGATAATCCACGTATGCAGATAGAAGAACGCCCCCCCGGAACCCCCCCATTCGAAACCCCCTACGCCTGGATAGGCGGCGAGGACCGCGTCAAGGCCCTGGTTGAGCGCTTCTATGATTTGATGGACCTGGAACCGGGCTACAAAGCCCTGCGCGCCGCGCACGGCAGCACACTCGACAACGCCCGACAACGCCTGTTCTGGTTTTTATGCGGCTGGCTGGGCGGGCCGCAGTACTACACCGACCGCTTCGGCCACCCGCGCCTGCGCATGCGCCACATGCCGCAATCCACCGGTGGCGGCTCCATCGGGATCGCCGAACGCGACCAGTGGCTGGCTTGCATGGACCAGGCCATGCGCGAGACCGGGGTGGATGAAGGCCTGCGCGCGCGGCTCAATGCGTCTTTTTTCCAGACCGCGGACTGGATGCGCAACCGGGGGGAGTAGGCGCGCGGCCTCTAGCCCTGCGCGAGCAGCACCACGAGCGCCCCGGCACCTCCCTCCGCCGGCCGCGCCTGCACAAAGGCCAGCACTTCCTGCTTCTGGATCAGCCAGCTTTGCACCTTGCCCTTGAGCACCGGCGTCTTGCCGGGCGAGCCCAGGCCCTTGCCGTGCACCACGCGCACGCAGCGCCAGCCCACCTTGTGGGCGTCCTTGATGAAAAGCGCCAGTGCTTCGCGCGCGTCCTCGCGGCGCAGGCCGTGTAAATCGAGCTGGCCCTGGATGCTCCAGCCGCCGCGGCGCAGCTTGCGCACCACGTCGGGCCCCATGCCGGGCCGGCGGAAGCTCAAGGCCTCGTCGGTGTCCAGCAGGGTCTCGACGTCGAACTCGTCGGAGATCGCTTCGCGCATCACCGCGAGCTCGTCGCGCTGCTGTTGCACGGGAATGGGTGCGGCCTGCTGTAGCGGCAGCGAAGCCTTGTGGCCGGGCAGGTGTTTGGCGGGCAGGGCCTTGACGGCGCCGACGGCGCGCGAGAACAGCTCTTTTTCGGCCCTGGCTTTGGCCGCAGCGGCGGCTTTTGCGGCGGCGGCTTCTTTTTCAAGCCGGGCCCGGGTTTCGATCTCCCGCTTGACGGCCTTGAGGTCCTGCAGGCTTTTGAGGGCGGGCGCTTTCATGGCTCAACCTTACAGCAATCCCAGCTCAGCCATGGACACGGCCTGGGTGCTGGTCACCACGAAGTGGTCGAGCACGCGGATGTCCACCAGCGCCAGCGCCGACTTGAGGTTGCGTGTGAGCGCCTCGTCGGCGCGCGAGGGCTGGGCCGAGCCGCTGGGGTGGTTGTGGGCCAGCACCACGCTGGCGGCGTTCAGGGCCAGGGCGCGGATGACGACCTCGCGCGGGTAGACCGAAGTTTGCGTCAGCGTACCGCGGAACAGTTCCTCGAGCGCGATCATCCGGTGCTGGCTGTCCAGGAACAGCATGGCGAACACCTCGTGCGGTCGGTTCCCCAGCTGCAGCTGCAGGTAGTCGCGCACCGCCTGGGGTGTGTCGAACACGGTTTTCTGGCTGAGGCTTTCGGCCAGCGCGCGGCGCGCCAGCTCCAGCACGGCGACCAGTTGTGTCCGCTTGGCCGCGCCGCCCAGGCCCTTGATGCGTTTGAGGCTTTCGGCCGTGGTGTGCAGCAGCCCGGCCACGCCGCCGAAGGTGTCCAGCAGCTCCTGGCCCATCTGCAGCACGTTTTTGCCGGGAATGCCGGTACGCAGCAGCAGGGCCAGCAGTTCGGCATCGCTGAGGGCGCCGGGGCCGCGCGCCAGCAGTTTTTCGCGGGGGCGGGTGTCTTGGGGCAGGTCTTTCAGGATCATGGGTCGATCTCTTCTTATGGGTTGGCGGGAGGGAGCCAAGGGACTCCTCCCGCAAAAAAGGCCAAAAAACCGGGTTTGGCCCGGCCGGGCCGTCCTTTCTACAATAGAGGCAGTTTACAAACACCGGCCCGCCGTTCCGGCCGGCCCCGAAAGCCTCCGCCCTATGCCCACCACCGTGGAACTCTCCGCCCCTCCTTTGGTCCAGCCGGGCTCTTTCCTGACCCTGCACTATCGCATGGCCGGGCCGTCCGTGAACGGGAAACCGGGCGCCGACATCATCAACACCTTCGAAGGCAAGCCCGCCACGCTGAGCCTGGGCACGGGCGAACTGTCTCCGGCCATCGAGCAGCGCCTGCTGGGCCTGCCCGAGGGCACTCGCGCTACCTTCGAATTGCCGGCCGGCGAGGCCTTTGGCGAGCGCAATCCCGAGCTGGTGCAGTGGGTGGCGCGCAAGCTGCTCAATGAGCTGGGCGACCCGGACGAGCAGTACAAGGTCGGCGACGTGGTGCAGTTTCCCACGCCCGACGGCATGGGCCAGTACGCCGGCGCGGTGCAGCAGGTCAAGCCCGGCGGTGACGCGGTGCAGTTCGACTTCAACCACCCGCTGGCCGGCCAGCCGGTCGTGTTTGAAGTGCAAGTGATTGGCGTTTTATGACTGGATCAAAATTGCTTCCCCAGGAAATCCTGCTCGCCGAGCCGCGCGGCTTCTGTGCCGGCGTCGACCGCGCGATCGAGATCGTCGAGCGCGCCCTGACCAAGTTCGGCGCGCCGATTTACGTGCGCCACGAGATCGTGCACAACACCTACGTCGTCAACGACTTGAAGCAAAAGGGCGCGATCTTCATTGAAGAACTCGACGACGTGCCGCCCGGCGCCACGCTGGTGTTCAGCGCCCACGGCGTGAGCCAGGCGATCCAGAAAGAGGCCGAGCGCCGCGGCTTCCAGATCTTCGACGCCACCTGTCCGCTGGTGACCAAGGTGCACGTCGAAGTCGCCAAGCTGCACAAAGAGGGCTACGAATTCATCATGATCGGCCACAAGGGCCACCCCGAAGTCGAAGGCACCATGGGCCAGCTCGACAGCGGCATCCACCTGGTGGAAGACGTGGCCGACGTCTGGCGCATCAGCCCCGGCCAGACGGAGCGCCTGGCGGTGGTCACGCAGACCACGCTGAGCGTGGACGACGCGGCCGAGATCAGCGCCGCCGTGAAGCAGCGCTTTCCGCAGGTGCGCGAGCCCAAGCAGCAGGACATCTGCTATGCCACACAGAACCGGCAGGACGCCGTCAAAGTGCTGAGCCCGCAGGTCGACATCCTGATCGTGGTCGGCAGCCCGACCAGCTCCAACAGCAACCGCCTGCGCGAACTCGCCGCCAAGCTGGGCACCGAGGCCTATATGGTCGACGACGCCAGTGAACTGAAAGAGTCGTGGTTCGAGGGCAAGGGCCGGGTCGGCCTCACGGCCGGCGCCTCGGCGCCCGAGATTCTCGTCAAGCAGGTGATAGACCGCATCAAGGCGCTAGGCGCGGTGTCGGTGCGCAAGATGGACGGCATCGAGGAAACCATCAAGTTCCCGCTGCCCAAGGGCTTGAAGCTCGACGCGCAGGGCCATGTGCTCGAAATCAACGACAGCCAGCTTCACCAACTCACCTGATCCCCTTCCTTCATGACCGATCGCGACAACATCGAGCGCTGCCTGCGCACCTTCAAGGCCGGCTACGGCCATTTCATCCACCAGACCCCGCTGTGGCAATTGCCCGGCAAGGCGCTGGGCGTGGACTGCGCCGAAGTCTGGCTCAAGCTCGAACACCTGCAGACGGGCGGCAGCTTCAAGGCGCGCGGCATGCTGAATCGCCTGCTGTCCAATACCATCCCCGCCAGCGGCGTGATCGTCGCCTCGGGCGGCAATGCCGGCATTGCCACCGCGGCCGCGGCCCGCGAGCTGGGCGTGCGCTGCGAGGTGTTTGTGCCCGAGGTCTCCACCCCCGCCAAACGCGCCAAGCTGGCTGCGCTGGGCGCCGAGGTGGTGGTGACGGGCGCGGCTTATGCCGATGCCCTCAAGGCCTGCCTGGCCCGCCAGCAGGAAACCGGCGCGCTGCTCACGCACGCTTATGACCAGCCCGAAGTGCTGGCCGGCGCCGGCACCCTGGCCGCGGAGATCGAGCAGCAGGGCGGCGTGCCCGACTCGGTGCTGGTCAGCGTGGGCGGCGGCGGCCTGATAGGCGGCGTGGCCGGCTGGTTTGAACAGCGCAGCCGCGTGGTCGCGCTGGAGCCCGAACTCGCGCCTACCCTCTTCAAGGCCCGCGAGGCCGGCGAACCGGTGGACGTGGCCGTCGGCGGCATCGCCGCCGATTCGCTGGGCGCCAAACGCATAGGCAGCCTTTCCTGGGAAGTCACGCAGGCCCATGTGCGCGACGCGCTGCTGCTGACCGACGAATCCATACGCGCGGCCCAGCTCTGGCTCTGGAAAGAGCTCAAGCTGGCCGTCGAGCCCGCCGCGGCCCTGCCGCTGGCCGCGCTGCAAACCGGCCGCTACCGCCCGCGCGCCGACGAAAAAGTCTGCCTCATCATCTGCGGCGCCAACCTGGACCCGGCCAGCCTGAACTGAGCCGAACGGGCCATGGTGGCTACCCTCGCACAAAATACAATGGCCCCATGCTAGACATCAACCTGCTCCGCAAAGACCTGCCCTCGGCCATCGCCCGGCTGGAAACCCGCAAAACCCCGCAAGCCTTCCTCAACGTGGAGGCCTTCCAGGCCCTGGAGGCCGAACGCAAGGCCCTGCAGATCCGCACCGAAGAGCTGCAGAACCAGCGCAACACGCTGTCCAAGCAGATCGGCCAGCTCAAGTCCAAGGGTGAAGACGCCAGCGCCGTCATGGCGCAGGTCAGCGCCTCCAAGGCCGAACTCGAAACCTCGGCCGCCCGGCTGGAGCAGATCCAGGCCGACATGCAGGCCCTGCTGCTGGCCGTGCCCAACCTGCCGCACGAGAGCGTGCCTCAGGGCATCGGCGAGGCCGGCAATGTCGAGGTGCGCAAATGGAGCCCGATCGAAGGCCCCGGCGGCGAACCGGCGGCCTTTGCCTTCGAAGTGAAGGACCACGTCGACGTCGGCCAGCCCCTGGGCCTGGACTTCGAACTCGGCACCAAGCTGACCGGCTCGCGTTTTACCGTCATGAAGGGCCCGCTGGCCCGCCTGCACCGCGCGCTCGCGCAGTTCATGCTCGACGTGCAGACCCAGGAGCACGGCTACACCGAGTGCTACACGCCCTACATCGTCAACGGCGATTCGCTGCGCGGCACCGGCCAGCTGCCCAAGTTTGAAGAAGACCTGTTCGCCGCCAAAAAGGGTGGGCAAGAGGGCGCGGCCGAAGCCGAAAGCACGGCCTTGTACCTGATCCCCACCTCGGAAGTGCCGCTGACCAACTTCGTGCGCGACGAGATCGTCGCCGAAGCCGAACTGCCGCTGCAGTTCACCGCCCACACGCCGTGCTTCCGCTCGGAAGCCGGCAGCTACGGCCGCGACACGCGCGGCATGATCCGCCAGCACCAGTTCGACAAGGTCGAGATGGTGCAGATCACCCACCCCGACAAAAGCTACGAAGCGCTGGAAGCCATGACCGGCCACGCCGAAGTCATCCTGCAAAAGCTGGGCCTGCCTTACCGCGTCATGCTGCTGTGCACCGGCGACATGGGTTTCGGCGCCGCCAAAACCTACGACCTCGAAGTCTGGCTGCCCGCGCAGAACACCTACCGCGAGATCAGCTCGGTCTCGAATTGCGAAGCCTTCCAGGCGCGCCGCCTGCAAGCCCGTTTCAAGAACGCCCAGGGCAAGAACGAATTCGTCCACACCCTCAACGGCTCGGGCCTGGCTGTAGGCCGCACCCTGGTCGCCGTGCTCGAGAACTACCAGCTCGCCGATGGCTCCGTCACCGTGCCGGAGGTGTTGCAGCCTTATATGAACGGAATCAAGGTGCTGGTGCCGGCCGGGAAGTAGGCCTTCCACAGCTGTTAGAATCCTCATTCCACATTGGAGAGGTGGCAGAGTGGCCGAATGTACCTGACTCGAAATCAGGCGTACCGCAAGGTACCGTGGGTTCGAATCCCACCCTCTCCGCCAAAATTGCATCCAGAGAAATCCAGGTTGATCTGAGAAATGCCTTAAAAGCCCCGCTAGCCGGGGCTTTTTCGTTTCAGGTAGTCGGATTGGCCTTTTGACATCCAGGCATAGAGCGGGAGGCTTAGCCCGGTTCTTTTCGACGAGGGCTGACATGACACCAAGCGCAGCGACTGGCACCCAAGGATGCAGCCGGGCCGGGTTATTAGGCGCGATAGGTAAACACAACTGAAGCGGTGCTTGGGCTGCGCTCGTCCATATTGAGGAGGCGGTGACCACACCGTCCACATAGAATTGGGTTGCGGGCTTGCCCCCTTTTTATCGACTGAGTCAAACTCGCTATGGGCAATAAGTCTTTTAATAATAAGCACTTGGCTGGGTTTTCAGCGGCCAGGTTATACGGCAGGTGCGATGTTATGCCGCGGACCTTGCGGTATACATTCCTTTAGCCATCAGTCAACGACATGCCCACACAACTTGCACTTCGCATAGCTTCAGGCCCGTCAAATTCGGTGATCGTTGCAGCATTGCGCAAGATCGCTGACATTGGAATCTCCGCCTTATCCACGGCACTGGCCAAGGGTGAGCCGATTCCTGTTGGCACTCTCTTTGATCGCGGGCATGCCGAAAGGGAAAGGCTGGTGATGTCTCTCCTCGAGGAAATCACTGAAAAGGGCGCAGGCTTCGAGATACTCCTCGACGGGCAGCTGGAATCGCTCGAGTACCTCCGCAACCGATGTCGCGCCTGGCATGAGATAGCCTACGACATTCAAATGGAAACGGACCTAGAACTGGGAGAGCCAAGCGAGGAAGCACTGCGATGGGCGACTGGCAACTTCGAGTAGACGCCATGCGCAACGAAGACGTCGCCTTCATCTCCGGGTTCCTCCGCGCCTTTGCGCTAGCAAATGCCAGCGTGAACTACGGGCCCGACTTCTGGCTGTCGGTCGTTCCGATCAATGGGGATCAGATCGAGAGCGTGACTGCCTATCACCAACACACTAGGCTTCAATACGAAAAGATCTACAAGCAGTTCGATCTAAAGCCGACGATGCGGGTTTTGGAGAGGTGGCAAACCAAACTCCCCTCACTTATCAGGAAGTGGCTCTTCGAAGGGGAGTCGTGCATTCGGTTTGAAGACGATCAAATATCCAAGAAGAACTGCATAGTTGAGCAGTTGGAGAAGAAGATCAGGGAGTCGCTGACTGGCGAAATTCGCATGTGGGAACTCACCATCTTTTTCAGCGAGAACGAAGCAGACGACTGGCTCATAGAAGATTCTGATGGGCTGTACCACTTGCACCTGGGGTGGAGCGATTGATCCCCAAGGCGCCTAACCCTTCAATCGAGAGGATGTCACCCGGCAAGCCGGGCGCCGCCTCTCATCTCAAACGTTAAAGCTCATTCATGGTCAATCTCCAGCACTTCTCCAAGAAGGCCGGCTTCTTCAAGAAGGAGCGGGCACTTGCGGTCGTTGTGACCGTTGGCGACCAAGTCACCCCGCAACAGGACTTCGCGCAGTTCCGCGAAGGCTTCACGGCGTGGATGCGCGAATTCGGTTCCTCATGTAAGGAGGTTCTCTTCACGTTCATGGCTCGCGACACCAAGCAGTCTCACGTACTTGAGTTTTTCAAGCTGCTACTGAATGACGCCGAGGTGAGTGAGATCTTGAGTACGGTGCAGATGAATCTCCAGTTTCCCTCAATGAGTGCAGCGGTCGCGGACGAAATGAATGCCCGCATCTATGCGAAAGAGCTTTAACTTGTCAATCGACACGGACCCAAAACAGCAGAAAGCGGCTTCGCCGCAAAGTGTTGTGGGCCGGTCATCTTTACGTTAGAGGTCTTGGACGTGAAGCACTACTCGGGATCCGTCATCATTCACGAAACCATGTCTCTCGATGACGTGGCTATCGAATTGAACCGCTTCCTTTCGCCGGTCGAACTCCTCGAAACAGATAGGTTCGATGAGGTGCCTGGCTTCGTGGCGGACGTTTCGGATAGCGTGGAGTTTGTCCTTCAGGGGACTCCGCTCGATTTGCCACCTTATGCGCCGGCCTCTGACAGGTACAACTACTTCTACTTCAGCTGTTCGGATCAAGACATTGGAGCCTTGCCGGCCAGCCTGAGGGGCTTGCCCCTTAATGCAGGGGTTGGCAAGAACGGCTATTGCGACGTGAACGAATACTTGTATGAGCAGCTTTCTCGCCAAACTCGTCTCGTCTGCGAGCGAGACCTGTAACCCCTCCGTCAAGGGGACATCTTGCGCCCTGGTGCAAGATGTCCTAATGTCAAACGTTAGGCACCCATCATGAAGAAGACATATGCGCTTAGCGCGAGCGAGATAAAGCCGATCGCTGTAGGGTTCGGCGGATGCATTGCCACCGACATGATTACGGTGGAAGGAAGGCCGGTCGGGTATATGGTGCGCGAACCGACTTCGCGCCCAATGGATAGTGGGTGGTGCTTTATGTCGGGAGACGAATCGCAAGAGTACATGGATGATGATTCGAATCACGCCATCTACGATGTCAACACAATTGCGAACTACTCTCCCGATATCACCCCCTTTCTCAGCGCTCAGCCACGTAGTGCATTTGCTCGCGATCCGCACTCCGGCAAACTTGTTCAGGTCCCCTATGAAGAGCCGCATGAGTAGCCCTTCGTGCGGTGCCTCCAACGTTAGAACTCAAAAATTAAAGGGGGTAAGGTGAAAATTTTTAATCGAACGACTGCTGGCTGTCTATGTGTACTTCTGGCTTCTTGTGCTGCGCCGCCGTTGTCGGAGCAACTCGTTGGGCGTGCAATTCCGCCGGCGACCATCCAGCAGGAGGTGAACGGGGTAGAGATTGAGTTCAGCGCGGACAAGAAGTACGAAACGAATAACGGGGTTCCTTTCTCCGGCGACCCACTCGTGTGTTCGCAGGGCAAGGTTTCTCGCGTAAACGGCGCGAATCAGAATGCAAACAGGATCACTGTGAAGCCGTCGGAGGAGCTTGCTGTTACGTCTGTCATCGCCTGGGTGAATACGGGCTTTCGGCAGGTGTGCGGCCCTTTTGTAGCCTTTACACCCGAGCCTGGCGCCAGGTACGTGGTGGTGAACGAACGTATTGGCGGAAAGGGAATATCGGCACTTTGGACCGGCATGGCACGTCAAACTTGCAAGGTGTCTGTGTACCGTGAGGTCTCGACCGGATTGACGAGCGTGGCAACGCGTCCTGTGAGGCAAGGTGAGTGCCGTGTGCCTGAGCTCTAACAGGTCAATCGACACGGACGTTCTGTCAGCCACCGGTCATCTCCAACGTTAAGGTGCACACAATGCAGCTCGCTAAGTTTGCGATTTTCGGCATATCCGGTCTGATGGTCCAGAGCGTTCTGGCATGCTCTCCGCCGCCTCCGAAAATGGGTCCAGACGGAAAATATGTCAGCCCCCCGTACAAGTACAACTACGTGGCGACAGTCGCGGGGCAGCGAGACGTTGTCGTCCCTTTTGGTCGAGCTCAGACACCCAAGTCGATCCAAGCTCTTGAGCTTGAAGTGCTGGAAAGCTCCAGCGCTGAAGTTGCCGTTGGGTCACGTCAAGTGGTTTTCTATCCGGGTATCGGCGCTGACTGCTCATCTGAGCCGCGCTCATACACCCTGGATGGCTATCCGTTGGGAACGAAGGTGACGGTGCGCGCCGATAGCATCGACGCCGGCTTCGTCGAAAAGGCCCGGGACCGTGCGCCTTAACATGTCAATCGACACGGACCCACAACAGCAGGCTGCGGCTTCGCCGCGTGTGTTGGTGGTCCGGTCATCTTCACGTTGGGCGTCATGAGTCACTCCGTCACGAACCTCGCTGAGCTTCTTCAAGCAATGCAGCCCAAGTTGAACGAGGGGGTCTATGTCTTCACCTCTATCTCACCGAGCACCAATATCAGCTCACTTGAACCGATTGGCATGTTTCGAGAAGCAGAAGGCCTCACGCTCATCGTCGAGGAACAGCGGGCTCGAAAGGCAGAACTTCCCGTCTTGTTCCGCGCGGCATGGATCACGCTCACGGTGCACTCCGATCTCCAGGCCGTGGGCCTCACTGCCGCAGTCGCCACCGCGTTGGCCCAGGCCAACATAAGCTGCAATGTCGTTGCCGCGGCGTTTCACGATCACATCTTTGTACCCGTCGCGTCCGCCAACGAAGCACTTTCCGTCTTACAGCAGGTTCAACACGGTAGCAGCGGGAGCATCGATCCTCCGGTCAAATGA
This sequence comes from Polaromonas sp. P1_H6, assembly GCF_056405195.1. NCBI lineage: Bacteria > Pseudomonadati > Pseudomonadota > Betaproteobacteria > Burkholderiales > Comamonadaceae > Polaromonas > Polaromonas sp. P1_H6. Next base: position 9,243 of record NZ_JBFUCN010000004.1, on the reverse strand, counting down.
CGCCCAACCCTTCAATCGAGAGGACGTGCCTCCGGCAAGTTTGTGGGGTTTGGTCTTCTTTTTATTGACCAGAGTGAAACTCCGCCCCGCCACCCAGGCGCATTTGCCCAGGGAAAAACGGCCTCCTCCAAACTTGACGCGGAATCCTGCAAAAGAGCATTGCGCAAGCGCTGTGGCATGCTTGCGGACATGGCCGTCGGCGACACACTCAAGAGCTGGGCGAAACGGATCAAGCGCGACGCGGTAACGCTCTGGTTCGCCGGCAAACACCCGGCAACGCCCTGGTATGCGAAGGCGCTTGGCGTCTTCGTGGTGGCTTATGCGCTCAGTCCCATCGATCTGATCCCGGACTTCATCCCGGTGCTTGGCTACGTGGACGATGTCCTGCTTCTCCCGGGGCTGATCTGGCTGGCCATCAGGCTCCTGCCACCCGAGGTCGCCGCCGATTGCCGCAAGCAGGCCGATGACTGGATGAAGACGCAGGGGGCCAAGCCGAGCAGCCGGGCCGGTGCATTCCTGATCGTGCTGATTTGGATAGCAGCCGGGGCGGCTCTCTGGATCTGGCTTGTTCAACCCCGGCTATAACCGTCATCAGATCGCCTTCCCCAGGCGTGAATGGGGTAGGTTCACTCCCCAGCGGCCTTGGGGCTGGGTGCGCTGCCCGCTTCAGGCCGAGCTTCGCCGGCGCCCTGCAAATGCGCAAACAGCAATCCCCACAGGAAATAGGCGAATATGCCGGGATAGGGTTGCCTGAGCGTCACTTTGAAATTGCTGTCGACCAGCACAATGAAGGCCGTCAGGCCCGCCAGCCACCAGATTTCAGCGGGCAGGGACTGCCGTTGTTGCCAGACCTTGCGCACGGTAAAGCCTATCAGTGCCACCACGGGCAGCAGCCCGATCAGGCCAAAGTTGTAGACGAGGTCGAGATACCAGTTGTGCGCGCTGGTGATGACTTCCCGTGAAGGGGGCTTCGTATGGCCGAACAGCAAGGTGCGTGGGCTCTGCGCTATCCAGCCGCCGTACAGCTTCCAGTCATCGAGGCGCTGGGCCATGTTGCCGGGTAATTTCCCCTCGGCCACGTCACGGAACTTTTGCACGTAGGCATTGGCGTTGCCAAACCTGTCCGTGTCTCCCTTGACGTGGCCGTAGTACAGGCTGCCCAGGAATACCGCCGCCGCAATGCCGGCCACCACCGATAGAAGGCCTGTCGCATGGCCGTGGGAGCGCTTCAAGATCGCCGTGCCGAAAAACAGCAGCATGAATCCCGCGTAAAGGCCAACGGCCAGGAAGGAGCCGCTGGCGAGCACATACATTCCCGTGATTGCCGCCAGGACGCGCATGAGGGCCTTTTGCCTGTCCCACTGGTGCACCATGACGAAGGCGAATGCCACCGCAAGAACGATGGGCACAAACTGGATGTGCTGGTAAATGCTGAATGCATACAAGTAGTTCGTCAGCATCAAGCCGCCTTGAAACCAGCCGGCAAGCAGTTGCAAGGGCAAAAGCACCAGCAGCACCCAGAGAAATGCTTTCGCAATCGTTTCGCGCTGCGCGCCCAGAAGCAGCCCGAGCATGAAGCCCATGGTGGGCAGCAGGGTTTGCGCGGCGTACAGGAGCTTTGCCGTTTTGCCATCCGGCGCCTCTCCCGCGAAGGCGAAAGACACGGCGATGGCGGCCATGAAGGAGGCTATGAAGATCATCGCCGGCTTTGCCGGGCCAAAGCGGCGTGCATGCGCAAGGATGCCCAGCAGGCATGCGGCGATGGAAATCGGCAAGGGTAGCGACCCCAGGATTCCGCGCGAATCGTAAATCGGGTCCAGGTCCCGATAAATGCCGTGGGAGAGCTGGATAAACAGTGGAAACAAAAGCGTTACAGCGAGCAACCAGGTCAAGCCGGGGGATGTTTTTCGGATCATGGCCTATTGTTGCAGGACGTTGCGGCAATGCCCGGTGGCATCGGCTTCGCGTCCTTTGGCGCGCTCCCGCGCATCGCCGCCACAGCCAAAAAAGCGCGGGACAAACCGTGCACTGAAGTTGGCGGCGCCCCTCAGCGCCCCACCCATGGCGGCAGACTACCGGCCCAGTCCACCAGCAGCTTGATGAACTCCGCCACCGCCGGCGCGGCGTCGTCGGTGCGCCAGAGCGCATACACATCGCCGTTGATATCGGGCGCCTTGGCCTGCGATCCTTTGGCCCCGGTCCGCGTTGCGGGTCCAAGCCGGCAAATGCCGACGGCGTCGGCCCTGAGTTGCGCCATGGAGGCGGGCACCAGTGCCACGCCGAGGCCGGCAGCCACGAGGTTCAGCGCCGCGGGTACCTCGACGACCTGCTGCGCGATCTTCGGCGCAAAGCCCGCCCACAGGCAGGCTTCAAAAAGGCGCGCGGCAAAAGGCGAGGAGTCCAGCCGCAAAAACACAAAATCCTCGTCGCGCAAATCGGCCAGGCGGAGCTTGCGGCGTTGCGCCAGCCTGTGGCCGGGCGGCAGGGCCACGACCACCGGGTCGCGCCACAACAGCGCGGCGCTGACCTGGCTGTCCTTGAGCGGGTTGCGCGAGACGCAGAGGTCCAGCCGCCCGTCGCGCAGGGCCTGCAGATGGTCGGACGGTTTCATCTCGTGCAGCACGAGTTCGACGGCCGGCCGCTGCAAACGGAACTGCTGGATGAACTGGGGAAAGGGCCCAAGAAAATGCGAGCCGGCCAGCCCCACCTGCACGCGCCCCTGCAGGCCGCTGGCGACGCGGGTCACGTGGCTGCGTGCTTCCTCCAGCCGCGCCAGCACGGCCTGCGCGTGGGGCAAGAAGGCCTTGCCGGCTTCGCTGAGTATCACGCTGCGGCTGGTGCGGTGAAACAGCCTGGCCCCGAGCTCGGCTTCCAGGGCGGCGATCTGGAAACTCAGGGGCGGCTGTGACACATGCAGGCGACTGGCGGCGCGGGTAAAACTCAGCTCGTCGGCGAGCACGGCGAAATAACGGATCTGGCGCAGTTCCACGGGTGGCCTTTGCGATAAGGGGGAGGGCTATCTATCTGGTTTGGGTATTGATCTATCCTGATTATGTATTTGTTTGTATGGATAAGAGCGCGAAGAATCGGGGCCTGAACCGTCACCAGGAAACCAACACCCATGCAAGCCGCTGAAGGCCAGGCGCCAGACAACTACCGCAACTACCGGGTCGGGCTGATCGTGCCCAGCTCCAACACCACCATGGAAACCGAGATCCCGGCCATGCTGCGCGCGCGCGAGCAGGTGCTGCCCGAGCGCTTCAGCTTCCATTCCAGCCGCATGCGCATGAAGTCGGTGACACGCGAGGAACTGGCGGCGATGGACCGCGACTCCGACCGCTGCGCGCTGGAGCTGTCGGATGCGCGCGTGGACGCCATGGGCTACGCCTGCCTGGTCGCCATCATGAGCATGGGCCTGGGCTACCACCGCGAGTCGCAGCGCCGCCTGCATGAGGTCACGGTGGGCAACGGCCTGCCGGCGCCGGTCATCACCAGCGCCGGCGCTTTGGTCGAGGGGCTGCAGGCCCTGGGCGCCAAGCGCGTGTCCATCATCGCGCCCTATATGAAACCGCTGACGCGCATGGTGATCGACTACATCGAGAACGAGGGCATTGAAGTGATCGACAGCGTTTCGCTCGAGATCCACGACAACCTGGCCGTGGGCGCGCGCGACCCAAAAGCGCCGGCAGAGTTGTGGAAGCAGCTCAACGTCAAAGGCGCCGACGCCATCGTGGCCTCGGCCTGCGTGCAGATGCCTTCGCTGGCTTCGGTGCCGCTGATCGAGGCAGCCAGCGGCCTGCCCGTGGTGTCCAGCGCGGTCTGCACCACCTACGCGCTGCTGAAAAGCCTGGGGCTCGAGCGGCGCGCGCCGAATGCCGGTACGCTGCTGTCGGGCCGCTATTAATTATTGTGGGTGACTGGCCGTTAGTCATTCACCATTCATCGCTATTCATCGATATCAATCATCACAACAAGGAGGCTGACCATGAACGCTTTTCCCCCAACGTCCACCCTGCGCCGGCTGCTTGCCGGCACGGGCGCGGCCCTGCTTGCAGCTGTCGTCAGTAGCGCCGCATGGGCCCAGGCCTATCCCAGCAAGCCCATCACGCTGGTGGTGCCCAACCCGCCGGGCGGTTTTGTCGATGCCTCGGCGCGCATCCTCTCGGACTCGCTGGCCAAGGTCACCAGCCAGGCCGTGGTCGTGGACAACCGCGGCGGCGGCAGCGGCAACGTGGCCTACCAATTCGTGGCACGCGCCAACCCCGACGGCTACACGCTGCTCAATTCCTACTCGGCCTACCATGTCGGCAACCCGGCCCTCACGCCCAAGCTGCCTTGGGCGCAAAAGGATTTCGTGCCGGTCGCGCTGATCACGGTGGCCACCAATGTGATCACCGTCCACCCGTCCGTCCCGGTGAACAACCTGGGCGAGTTCATCACTTACCTCAAGGCCAATCCCGGCAAGCTCAGTTATGCGAGCCAGGGCAACGGCTCGCTCTCGCACATCGGCACCGAGATGTTCAAGCTGCAGACGCAGACCAGCATGGTGCACATTCCCTACCGCGGCTCCGGCCCGGCGCTGCAGGACGTGCTGTCGGGCCAGGTGCAGGTCTTCATCACCACGCCGCCGTCGGTGATGGGCCATGTGCAGACCGGCAAGCTCAAGGGCCTGGCCGTGGCCGGGAAAACCCGCCACCCCGCACTGCCCGCCGTTCCGACTGCCACCGAAGCCGGCCTGAAAGGCTTCGAGCTGGAAGCCTGGGTCGGCATCTTTGCCCCCGCGGGAACGCCCGCCGACGTGGTGGGCAAGCTCAGCGGCCAGATCAAGGCCGCCCTTGAATTGCCTGAAACCAAAACCCGCGCCGACGGCGCCGGCGTCGAACTGCGCTACCAGCCGCCCGCCGCGCTGGATGCCCTGGTCAAAAAGGAAACGGCCTTCTGGGCCAAGACCATCAAGACGGCGGGCATCAAGGCTGAGTGAGGTTCGGGCCGCGCCCTGGGAGGCGGTCACCGGGAACCGGGCCAAGCCCGGTTTTTTTGCGCCTGGCGGTTTGGCCCTCTGAGCGCTCCGCGCGGCCAAAAAAAAGCCCGGGACAAACCGGGCGTGGAAGCTGGCAAGGCCAGCAAGGGAGGGAGCGGCTCATGACAAGCCGCGATATGAATATAGCTTCTCAGTTCTTCGGGCCTTGTAGGAGAATGCCGAAAATGCATCCCTTGATGGTCTCCAATCCCAACTCGGTAGTCGATGAACTGATAGACCGCATCGCGGCCATCGTGATGCGAACCTATGAGGTGGAGCAGTTGCTGCCGGGGGGGAGCCAGGAACGGCTTTCGCTGGCGGCCCATGAACTCATCAGCGCGATCTCGACGGACACCGGGCGGATCGATTTTTCCTGCGAACTGACGCTGGAAGCCACGGAGCGCCGCAGCTCTTTTCTGGTCAAGGTGCAAGGCCAGGCCGCGTATGAAAGTCCGGTCTGGCGCGTCAACGAGATCTATGAGGTGGTGGTGGATCCGCTGGACCGGGGCCCGACCGGGTTCGGCTCCCTGCAATAAGGACACGGGCACGCCGCGAACTGCCGGTTTGTGCTCTCAATAGGTCTTAAGTACCAGCTTTCTCCCTGCCTTCTCCCTATTGTGTGTATCAGATGGGCCAATGAAGATGTTTTCCTACACGGCTTGCCGGGGCTCGAGGTCTAAAGTGGCTGTATAGGCACTGGCGTCCTCGCAACGGCGAGGTGAACCGGAGCCACCAAGGAGGAAAAATGCTCGCACTGCTTAAAGTGAAGCTCCAGCCATCGGGTGAATACATCCTCAAGGAAGCGGGTCAGGACATGACCTTTAACCAGACCATAGGCCCCGTCTCGGACGCGGGCCAGTTCTACAAGCGCGTCGCATCGCGTATCGCAGAGCTGTCGCGCGCCGGCATGCAGATCAAATACATAGACCATTCAGAAGAGGATTCGGGGCCCGGGGCGCTCTGAGTCCTTGCCGGCCCGGCCTTGTCTAGGCCAGGACGAAATGCAGCAGCCTGATGGGATGCAGTTGCTCTTCGCTGAAGTTGGCCTTGTCCATGGCGGCTTTTTCGAGGTCTTCGCGCCCCAGTTCCACCAGAACCACCTCGTTGTCATGGGTGCGCAGGTAAATGCGCAGCGTGATGTCCTTGCCTGACAGGAGCATCGGATTTCCGCGGTTTCAAGACCTGCGGGACCGGCTGCGGCCGGGCGCGACCGGCATGGTCACGGCCAGCTTGCGGGTTTGCCGGAAAGCCAGGGCGCGCGCCTCGGGGTCCTGGTAGCGCGAGGGCCACAGGGTCTCGGGCGTGGTGTCCAGCGCTGCGGCCACCATCTGCTCGGCCGCCAGCCAGGGACTGACGAGCACGCGCTGGATATGGCTGTAGCCGTATGCCTGGGCGACTTTACGAAGGCTGGTGCCCCGCTTGCGCAAGGCAGCAATGACGTCGGCGGGGTGCATATCTTCCTGTGAGGTTGTTGCTTTATTTGTGCTCATGTCCACTATTCTGAGCTTGAAAGCACTGAAGTCAAGCCTGTTTATGCCCATGATTATGAGTGTTGCTTATATTTCTATGCAAATTTCGCACAGCGCCGGGATTCCCGTTTGCGCTTCTGTGTTCATTGACACAAAATAGTGTTCATGAGCACAAAAGAGACGGCCCCGACCGTACAGGACCCCCACCAGCCGTATCCGTTCGCTTCGGTATCGCCCGTCAAGGCCGACGAGCCGGTGGCCTGGTACCGCTACCACGCCGCGGCGGCTGCGGACAAGGCCGAGGTGAAAACCGTGCGGACCGAGGCGCGGACGGTGTTCATGCAGCAGTTCGGCCAGCGCTGCCGGGCCGCGCGCGGTGCGCGCGAGATCAACGATGTGGCCGCGGCGGTGGGCGTGCACCGAAACACCATCTGGAACGTGGAACGCGGCGACAGCCTGCCGGACGCGTTCGAGCTCGAGGTGCTGGCCCGCGAATACAACACCACGCCGACGCAGTTGCTGGGCGGTGAGGGGCAGGACGCACCCCCCTCCACTGCGGTGCCGCACGGCGTGCGCGCGGTGCAGGCCGACGAATTGATCTACGTGCCGCTCTTCGACCTGCGCGAACAGGCTGAGGGCGCTGCCTTCACCGACGCCGACTCGGTGCTGGCCATGCGGCCCTTCGACGCGCAGTTCATCCGCTACGACCTGGGCATCGCGCACGACGACCTGGCGATGTTCGGCGTGGTGGGCACGGCCATGGAGCCGTGGCTGCATGCCAAGGATGCGGTGCTGGCCGACCTGCGCGACCGCGACGCGCTGACCGAAGGTGTGCACCTGATACGCCTGGACGGCGCGCTGCTGATGAAAAAACTGCAGCGCCTGCCGGGAAAAATCCTGCGGGTCAGCAGCTACAACCCGACCTACGAGCCGTTCGACATCCAGGGCCACGAGTCGGCCGACCGCGACTTCGCGGTGCTGGGCCGGGTGCGCTGGGCCGGCGTGACCTTCAACTGATTCTCTCTGCGTGGAGGAGGGCGGCGCGCCGCGCGCGCTGTTGCGTCTTTGCCGCGCCGTGCGCCGGCAGGCGCGGGCAGCGGGCGGAGCCGGCCGACAGGCCCTAAACTCGGCCCATGGACTCCCCCTCAACGACACGGCCGGCCCGTAGCGTCGCCGACCTCTCGCGCGAGGAGTGGGTGGAGATGCGGCTGATCCACATCCTCATGCGCTATGCGCGGCCGGCGCTGCATTCGGCGCTGGTGTTGATCGTGGTCATGGTGGCTGTTCTCTACCACCATGTGGACACGCTGGCCCTGGGCCTCTGGGCGGCGGCGGCGGTGGCCGTGACCGTGGTCCGCTACGGCGTCGTCGGCATCTACCACCGCAGCCTGGCGGGCGTCAGCGGCCCGCGCCTGCATGCCTTCATGGCGCGCTACGGCTGGACCTGGTCGGCCAGCGCCCTGGTCTGGGGCGCGTCCATGTTCGTCTATTTCCTGCGCGCGCCGGTGTACGACCAGTTCCTGTGCATGGTGGTGCTGGTGGGCATGGCCGGCTTCGCGGTGGGCACGTTTTCGTCCTGGCTGCCGTGCTTCAGGGGTTATGTGAACGGCCTGGGTATCTCGGTCGTGGCCGCGCTGTTCTACGAACTCGTCGTGGAGCGCGGGCTGCCCTCCACCTTCAACACCTACGGCATGCTGGCGCTGGTGCTGATCTACTGGGCCGTGATCCGCATCTCGGGCCAGCGCTTTCACGAGGTGCAGCGCGTCAACCTCGAACTGCAGTACGACAACTCCTCCCTGATCAAGTCGCTGACCGAGCAGAGCCGGGCGGCCCTGGAGGCCGTGGAAATCAAGAACCGCTTCATCGCCAGCGCCGCCCACGACCTGCGCCAGCCCGTGCATGCGCTGGACCTGTACGCCGGCTGGCTGGCCGCGGAGCCCGAATTCGTCGAGCAGATCACGCCCAAGATCGTGCGCTCCACCAAGGCCGTCACGGACCTGTTCAATTCCCTGTTCGACCTGGCCGGGCTGGAAACCGATCCGCTCAGGGTCAACCTGCAGGAGGTGGAACTGGCGGGGCTGCTGCAGGACCTGGAGGCGCAGTACGCGCCTTTTGCCCGCGAGCGCGGCCTGCGCCTCAGGATACGCGCGGCGCCGGGCAAGGTCAGGTCGGACCCGGTGCTGCTGCAGCGGCTGGTCGGCAACCTGCTGTCCAACGCGCTGCGCAACACGCACCGCGGCGGTGTGCTGATGGCGGTGCGCCGGCGGGGCGGTGTGCCGCGCATCGAGATCTGGGACACCGGCGTGGGCATCGCCGCGGAGCACCAGCAAGCGATCTTCCAGGAGTTCTACCGGATTCCTTTGCAGGGCACCGAAGAGGGTTTTGGGTTGGGGCTGGCGATTGTTTCGCGGCTTAGCGAAGCGCTGGGCCATCCTGTGGGGTTGGCGTCCCGGGCTGGGAGGGGGAGTGTTTTTTGGGTTGAGCTACGGAGCTAGCGGGGTCTTGCGCCGGCGGGGTGCTTCCTCTGTGCTCTCTTCTTAGTTCTGCTGGCCGGGGGTTGCCCGGCAGCAAGTAACTTTCTTTTGCTTCGCCAAAAGAAAGTCACCAAAGAAAAGGCGACCCGCAGTCTGGGTCCCTACGCTTCGCTACGGGCAACCTGCGGTGCTCGACTACGGCGGGGTCTCGCGCAAACTCGCCTTCGGCTCAAACAAGCGCGATCCCTGATCCGCCTACGTCTGCGCTCCTCGGCCCAGC